>CAMOVV010000009.1 GCA_946627685.1 uncultured Bacteroidales bacterium | reverse complement strand
AATCAAGCAACCCCTCGCCCCGGGAAGGCGCATCGCCTACATTGTTTCCTTCCTTTTCATATCGGTGGCAGGCAATATGATAGCCCGCACCACAACGGTGGGAGCGGCCATCGGAGGAGGAATCATCCTCCTGAGCCTTTTCTTCAGTTCGGAAGAGCCGGGGACCGGGAGCAAGGGAGCATCAGTGGCCAGCTGGCTCCTGCTTTTGACGGCCGGGTTGATTGTCAGCATAACTCTTTATAACACAAGCCCAAAGGCAAAGGAAATGTTCCGCTTCGCCTTCGAAGGCTTCTTCTCCTACGTGGAAGAAGGAGAGTGGACCACGAACTCCACTGAAAGGCTTGAAACAATGATAGTTTGGCCGGAGACGGTGCACACCTGGGTGATAGGGGACGGCTATTTCCTGAACTCCCGATATGACGAGAACTACCTCGGAGACGCCACGGACCAGGGTTTCTACATGGGTACGGACATCGGATACCTGAGGTTCATCTTCTACTTCGGCATCATCGGCCTCATCCCCATGATGGGGGTCATAATATATTCAGCCATAGTCTGTATCAAGCATTTCAGGAAGGAGGGACTGCTCTTTTTCCTGGCCCTGTTGGTGGGCCTTTCCGTGTGGCTGAAAGTTTCCACCGACATACTCCCCTTCTTCGCCCTCTTCCTCGGGGCCGCCTCGATGCAATACGGGGATGACGAATCCGTCGAAACAATTCCAGACCATGCCTAAGGTATCGGTAATAGTGCCCGTTTACAAGGTGGAGGCCTTCGCCGGAAGGTGCGCCGAGGCCCTCATGCAGCAGAGTTTCGAGGACGCCGAGTTCATCTTCGTGGACGACGCCTCTCCCGACGGGAGCATGGACATCATAAGTCGGGTGACGGAAAGGTTTCCGGACAGGACGGTAAAATTCCTCGTACACGAGACGAACAAGGGCCTTCCCGCAGCCCGCAATACGGGTCTGGCCGAGGCCTGCGGAGAATATGTCTGGCACTGCGATTCCGACGACTGGCCGGAGCATGATTTCATTGAGGAAATGTACGCGGCTGCAGCTGCGGCCGATGCCGACATAGCCTACTGCGATTTCTGGCTGGACTACGGGGACAGGCGCCGCTATATGTCCAATCCCGGCTACACCCGCGCCAAAGACATGCTGGAGCAGGGATTCCTCGCCGGAGCGATGAAGTACAATGTGTGGAACAAACTCATAAAAAGGGAGTTGTACGAAGGGATATCCTTCCCGGAGGGTCATTCCATGGGAGAGGACATGACCATCATCGCCGTAGCGGCCAAAGCCGTCAAGGCGGTTCACGTGCCAAAGGCCCTCTACCACTATGTTAAACTGAACTCCAACGCCTTTTCCAACACATTCTCTCAAAGGCACCTGGAAGACATCCGCTTCAACATAGACAGGATAATGCCCCTGCTGGAAGGGGTCCCTGAAGAGTTCAGGGCCTTTTTCAAATTGAACGCGAAGCTGCCCTTCCTTTTTTCCGGGGACGGCTCGCAGTACAGGCTCTGGAAGGAATGGTTCCCGGAAAGCAACGCATGGATAAGCCGTAACGTCTTCCAGCCCCGGCGGACGAGGATGGTCCAGCAGTGGGCCGCCTGCGGGCTCTGGCCCCTCGTGCGGCTGTACTCCTTCCTCATAGACAAGGTCTTCTACGGCCTTTTGATAAGGCTTCGCAAATGAAGATAATCTACACGATAGCAGGTCTTTACCGCCCAGCGGGAATGGAGCGCATCCTGACTGACAAGGCAAACTTCCTTGCCGGCGCGGGGCATGACGTCACCATAGTCACCACCGAGCAGGAGGGCCGGCCCGACGCCTTTCCCCTCCACGGAAACGTGAAAAGGGCCGACCTCGGAATCGGATACGAAAGGAACAACGGCGGCCCCTTCATTTCAAAGCTGGCCGGCCTGCCGCTGAAGAGGTTACGCCACAAAAAGAGACTGAAAGCGCTTCTGATGAAGGAAAGGCCGGATGTGACCGTGTCGATGTTCTGCGGAGACGAAGGTTTCCTTCCCCGCATCAAAGATGGGAGTCGGAAGGTGCTGGAAGTGCATTTTTCCCGTTTCAAAAGGCTGCAGTACGGAAGGAAGGGGCTATGGTCCCTCGCCGACAGGTTCCTTTCCCGAAGGGATGGAAGGATAGTGCGGAGGTTCGACCGTTTCGTCACCCTCACCCGCGAGGACCTCGGATATTGGGGAAGGCCGGAAAACGGGGTGTGCATCCCCAATTTCATCGGGGAATTGCCGCAGGAGCCGTCCCGCCTGGATTCAAAGACTGTGCTTGGAGTGGGAAGGTTCTGCTACCAGAAAGGGTTCGACCGGCTCATCGAAGCCTGGAAAATCGTGAAAGAATCTCCCGCCTCCGAAGGGTGGAAACTGGTCCTCGCCGGAGGAGGAGAGGATATGGAAAGCCTGCAGAAACTGACTGACGAAGAGGGACTTGCCTCGTCGGTGGATATCCTCGGGGCGAGGAAGGAGACCGGTTCCCTCTACGCCGCCTCCTCGATATATGCCCTCAGTTCCCGCTACGAAGGGCTCCCGATGGTTCTTCTGGAGGCCCAGGGATGGGGACTTCCCATCGTATCCTTCGACTGCAAGTGCGGTCCCTCCGACGTGGTGACCGACGGGAAGGACGGCTTCCTCGTGAAAGAGGGGGACGTTCCGGCCCTGGCGGAAAAGCTGCTGAAGCTTATCGGCGAAAAGGACCTCCTGTCTTCGATGGGAAGGACCGCAAGGGAAAATTCACGCCGCTGGGACAAGGAAAAGATAATGAAGCAATGGACGGAACTGTTCGAAAACATATAGTCATTTCGGCCGTGAACATCCGAAAGGGCGGCACCCTCACCGTCCTCCGCGAGTGCCTTTCATATCTTTCCGGCCAAGGTGGGCGCTTCAGGGTGACGGCGATAGTACACGACCGCGCCCTTTGCGACTATCCCGGCATCGAGTATATAGAGATTCCTTGGAGCATAAAGGGCTGGGGACGGAGGCTCCTGTGCGAGTACTTCACCCTCGGGAAAATTTCCCGTTCCTTCCCCAGGGAAGTCGACCTATGGTTTTCCCTCCACGACACCACACCCCGCGTCCAGGCCCGCAGGCAGGCGGTATATTGCCATACTTCCTTCCCCTTCATGAAAGCCACATGGCAGGACGTGAGGATGGATTTGAAGATAGCCCTTTTCTCGAAACTGACCCGCTACGCCTACAGTACAGGAGTCCACAGGAACAACTTTCTCGTCGTGCAGCAGCAGTGGATGAGGGATTCCCTATCCCGGCTAATAGGCTTCCCGAAGGAAAAAATCGTCGTCTGTCCCCCTCATTTTCCTCCCTTCCCCGCGGCCGGAAGCCCCTCCGACATTCAGGAGACAGTCTTCCTCTATCCCGCCACGGCCGACTGCCACAAGAATTTCGAAACCCTCTGCAGGGCGAGCCGTATCCTGGAGGAAAAGGTGGGCAAGGGGCGATTCCGCACCGTCCTCACCATCAGCGGCGAAGAGAACAAATACTCCCGCTGGCTACGCGATACCTTCAAAGACGTGGCATCCATAGATTTCCACGGATTCATGGCCAAGGATGAACTCTCCGGATGGTACGGAAAGGCATCCTGCCTTGTATTTCCCTCAAGGATAGAGACCTGGGGCCTGCCGATATCGGAATTCGCCCCAACGGGCAAACCCCTCCTCCTGGCCGACCTCCCCTATGCCCGGGAAACGGCTTCAGGAGCCTCCAAGGCCGGATTTTTCCCTCCCACGGACGAACACGCCCTCGCTGAAATGATGCTTGAAGTCCTTGAAGGAAAAGCTGACACCCTCTCCCCTGTCCCTCCCGTTACTCCCGGAGCCCCGTACGCAGGCTCCTGGGATGAACTTTTTAATATTCTAATCCCTCCTGAAAAATGAAAATTCTCCAGCTCGGAAAATTCTACCCCATCAGGGGCGGAGTTGAAAAAGTGATGTTGGACCTCACCACGGGCCTTTCATCCTCCGGCACCCGGTGCGACATGCTGTGCGCGATGTCGGGAAAAGACTCCGTTGACAAGAAAGACCTGCCCTTCGTGGCTGAAGCGGGGAAAGGCCTCACCGCGCTCCTGCAGCTCAATCCCCTTGGCCGGGTCCTCTGCACGAAATCCCTTGCCAAGGCCGCCGGAACGATGATTTCCCCGGCGATGATTCGCTACCTCCGCGCCCACAAGGACGAGTACGACCTTATTCACGTCCACCATCCCGACCCGATGGCAGCCCTGGCCCTGCTCCTGTCAGGATTCAAGGGCCGCGTGGTCCTTCACTGGCACTCCGACATCATTTCGCAGAAGACTTTCTTCCGCCTCTACAGGCCAATCCAGAACTGGCTCCTTCGAAGGGCCGACGCCGTGGTCTGCACCACCCCTGCCTACATCGAGGGGTCGGAGCATCTCAAAATGTTCAAGGACAAATGCTCCAGCGTTCCCATCGGAATAGCCCCCGTCCTTCCCGACGCTCAGGCGGTCGGAGAGATGCGCTCCCGCTACCCCGGCAAACACCTGATACTCTCCGTCGGACGCCTCGTCCCCTACAAGGGATATTCCTATCTCATCCAGGCTATGGCCTCCCTGGACGACTCCTACCACCTCGTCATCGGGGGAAAAGGACCTCTGGAAGAGCAGCTTAAGTCCCAGGCCAGGGAATGCGGAGTGACGGACAAAGTGACCTTTCTCGGCTACGTTCCCGACGAGGATATGCCTTCCTGGTTCGGAGCCTGCGACGTTTTCGTCCTTCCCAGCGTAATGAAGACAGAGGCTTTCGGCATAGTCCAGATTGAGGCCATGTCATGCGGCAAACCCGTGATTGCCACCAGGATACCCGGGTCCGGCGTGTCCTGGGTAAATGCTGACGGAGTGTCCGGGTACAATGTGGAGCCCTGCGACCCGGAAGGCCTCGCGGAAGCGCTCCGGAAAATATGCGAAAACCCCTCGGAGAAAGAAAAACTGGGAAAATCGGCCCTTGAACGCTTTAATTCTTTGTTCACTTTGCCGAAAATGACAGAAAAAGTGTTAAACTTGTATTTTTATTTGCTTAAGCAAGACAAGAATGAAAAATCATAGAATGAAAGACTTTATCAAACTGCTGATTGTCCCTGCCCTTGCAGGGGCGATGCTCGTCGGCTGCGCCACGCCTTCCACAACGACGCTGCTCAAAGACATGGAGTACAACAACCCCTATGCAGCCCAGTCCGTTCCCGAACTGAAGATTCAAAGGGGTGACAGGCTGAACATCAAGGTAATGAGTGAAAATCCCGTGCTGTCGGCGCCCTTCAGCGACGGTGTGTCCGCCACTTCCGCGGGGGCCTCGGAACTTGGGTATCCCGTGGACAACAACGGCCAGATTGAGTTCCCCGTGCTCGGCCGTATCAAGGTGGAAGGCCTCACCCTCCGCCAGTGCGAACAGCTTGTAGCCCAGAGAATCAAGGAGAGCGGATATATCAAGGAGCCCATCGTGAAGGCTTCCATGGGCAATTTCCGCATCACCATCATCGGAAGCTCCGGCAACAACGTGATGAATGTCAAGGAAGACAACATCAACCTCCTGCAGGTACTGGCCAGCAACGGAGGAGTGGATGGAAAGATGCAGAAAATCAAGGATGTCATGGTCATCCGCACGGAAGGGGGACAGCACACGGCCTACACCGTGAACCTTCAGAGCAAGGACCTCTTCGATTCTCCCGTCTTCTACCTTAAGCAGAACGACATAGTGTATCTGAAGCCCCGTGGCCGCAGCCTGAATCCCACAGGGGAAGCCATCATGACCTTTGTACAGTCAGGGCTGCAGCTCGGCTGGATATTCTCCAACCTGGCCTTCTGGTACTACAGGAAGTAATTACGTCAGAATCAAGTATATGCAAGAAAAAAACAACAATAGCGCCTCCCAGATCAATCTCGCGGATCTGTTTTTCTTCCTCCTGAGCAAATGGTATTGGTTCGTCCTGTGCGTGGCCCTCTGCATGGGCTATGCCTACTACCGATATGCCAAGACCCCGAGAATTTGGAGAAGCGATGCAACCATAATCATCAAGGACCCCAGCAACACCCGCTCAACCATCCGCATGGGAGAATACAGCAACATGATAAACCATGTGAGCATGTCGAACGAGATTCTCCAGCTGAAGTCCAAGCATCTGATGGGAGAGGTGGTGAAGGCTCTCGACGCCGACGTGAACTACACCATGCACGATGGACTTCGGGAAGTAGAGCTCTACGACAAAGCCCCCGTGAAGATGAACGTATCCAGGGGCGAAGGGCCTGACAGGTACATCCGTTTCGGCCTCACCCCGCTGGCGGATTCCAAGGTCAGGCTTTCCATCGACGGGGAAGGAGACAGGACCGTAGCCCTCGGAGACACCGTCTCCCTCGGAGGTACGGCCGTCGTATTCAACCCCACGGCGTCCTTCTCCTCCTATTCAGGCAAGAAGATTACCCTCACCAAGATACCCTTCTCTTCGGCCGTGGCGGCCTTCCTCTCGAGGCTGAAGGTGGAACAGATGGAGGAAGAAGGCTCCATCCTTTATCTTTCCATGCAGGATTTCTCCCTCAGCAGAGCCTGCGACATCCTCAACACCCTGGTTGACAAATACAACGAAGACGCCATCAGGGAAAAGAACCGCATAGCCGTCAACACCGCGTCCTTCATCAACGACCGAATCGCCATCATCCAGAGCGAACTCGGCGCCGTGGAAGGCGACCTGGCCAGGTACCAGAGTTCCCAAAGAATCATGGACGTGGACGCCGCCGCCTCGGAATATCTCTCCCAGAGCAAGACCTACGGCAAGGAGATTGTGGACGTGGAGGCCAAGGCCCGCGCCGCCGGAATCTTCAGGGATTATCTGCAGTCCTCGTTCTTGAAGTATGAGCCGGTCTCGACCAACACCGGCCTCGAAGATGCGGGTATAAACTCCTCCATTTCGGCCTACAACGACCTCATCCTCCAAAGGGACGGCCTCATCCGGGCCAGCAGCCCCGAGAGCCCCGCTGTCAAGCAGACCGAAGAGAAAATCGCCCCCCTCACGAAAAACATTCTCTTCTCCATCGACAACCTCATAACCTCCCTGAAGTCCAAGGGCGAGGACCTTTCCAAACTTGAGCAGGAGTCCATCTCCAAATTCACCACGATGCCGGCGAAGGCAAGGGAACTCCTCTCCATCGAAAGGCAGCAGCAGATAAAGGAAACCCTCTACATCTTCCTCCTCAACAAACGTGAGGAGAACGCCCTCACCCAGGCGATGGCGGACAACAACGCCCGCATGGTTGACACGGCCGAAGGACCTTCCTGGCCCATCTACCCCTCCGGCAACAAGATGCTGCTCCTGGCCCTTCTCGTAGGACTTTTCGTCCCCGCCGTGATTCTCGTGAGCAAACTCCTCATGGACACCAAGATAAGGGGAAGGAAAGACATTGAAGCCATCTCCTCGGTACCCTTCCTCTCCGACGTTCCTTCCATCGAGAAGAGAAAAGGACTTTTCAAAAAACAGGCTCCGGTGGTGTCCGGCAAACCGACCGCGGAATACAACGACCACGAAGCCAAGGTGTTCCGTGAAGTGATGAGGATGATTTGCACCAACCTCGACTTCATGAAGCCCGAAGACTGCCCCCATCCCGCAATCATGGTCTCCTCCTTCAACTCCGGAGTGGGCAAGTCCTTCATCGCCAGGAACGTTGCCGCCTGCCTTGCCGACGCCCGCAAGAAGGTCATAATCATAGACACCGACCTGAGAAAGAGGTCCACATCCAATTTCTTCGGCCTCAGGCACAAGACCACCGGTCTTTCCAACTATCTGGTTGACAGCAGCGTAGGAGAGAACGACATTATCCGCAAGGATATCCTGGAAGGGGTTGACTTCATCCCCGCAGGACACATACCGCCCAACCCTACCGAAATCCTCGGCAGAAACAGGATGGACGCCCTTATCGAGCAGCTCAAGTCCCGGTACGACTTCATCATCCTCGACGGCACCCCGGTGAACATGGTCGCCGACTCCATGGTACTCGGCCGCCTGGCGGACATGAACCTCTTCATCCTCAGAAGCGGCATCTCCGACCGTCGCCAGCTCCCTCTGGTGCAAGAACTCTTCAAGGACGGACGGCTCAAGAACTTCTCCCTCATCCTCAACGGCCTTGACAGCCGCAGCGGCTATGGATACGGCTACAGTTACGGCTATGGATACGGCTACGGCTATGGCAGCGGATACGGAAGCTACTACGAAGCCCAGGACGACGAGGATTAAAAAGGACGAGACATGAAGATTGCCGTTGATTTTGACGGAACGATAGTCGAGCATAAATACCCTTCCATAGGGAAGGAAAAGCCCTTCGCCATCGAGACGCTGAAACAGCTGGAAAAGGACGGACACCAGCTGATTCTGTGGACAGTGCGCTCGGGACCGCTCCTGCAGGAGGCCGTGGACTGGTGCGCCAAACGTGGGGTGAAATTCTTCGCCGTCAACTCCAACCAGCCTGTAGGGTCGCTTTTTTCCGGGAGGAATCCCGATTCCCCGAAGATTCTTGCAGACGTGTTCATCGACGACTCCAACCTCGGCGGACTTCCCGACTGGGGGGAAATCTATGACATGATTTGCGAAAAGACGCAACGGCGAAGGGAGCGCCGCTCCGGCGGACGCAAAATAGGCTGGCTTCAAAAGCTTTTGGGAAGATGAGGCTCATCCCGGGATGTATCCTGCGGGAGCTTTCCGGCAGGCACATGCTGATGGTCTATCCCGAGGACGGCTCTGAAGCCTATGCCCTCGAGGTCAACGGGAGTTTCGCTTTTCTAGTGAAGACGGCGAAAGCTCTTGGAGATTTTTCCGCCGAAGACCTCGGCTCCGCCCTGGAGACAGAATACGGGCTTTCGCCCGCGGAGGCTTCGGAAGAGACTGACAAGGCTCTTGCGATATGGAAGGAAGAAGGCCTTCTGAAATAAAGGTTTTCCTCTTTCTCAGGACAGCCCTGGGGACAGGCCGCGGAGAAGCGGCTCCTTCGTGGGAAAACACTGACTGGCAGGAGGTTGCGAAAATCGCCAGGGAGCAGACAGTTTCGGCCCTCGTTTTTGCCGGACTGTCCTCGCTGCCCTGTCCGCCGGACATTCCTGAAGACGTTTCCACTTCCCTCATGCTGGATTCGGGAAGGACGGAGCACAAGTCCTCCCTCATCGCCGCTCAGGCCTCCTCTCTCATTGAAAAAATGAGAAGCAGCGGCCTTTCCCCCATTCTCATGAAAGGGCCAGCAGTGGCCGCCTACTATCCTGAGCCGGCCTTCCGCGCTGGCGGAGACATCGATATCTACTTTAGGGAAGAAGAGTTTTCCGAAGCCCTTAAATTCCTTAAAGACAGCGGATTCAATCCGGAGCCTGGGCCCGACGGGAGCTACGTCTGCAAAGCCTCCCCCGCGAGTCTTGACATCCACCCGAGGTATTTCGACCTCCGTCCATCTCCCCTTCTTCCCTCTCCCGGAAGTCCTGAGGCGGAGATTCTCATGCTGTCTTCCCACATTCTCAAGCACGCCATGGGCCCCGGAGTGGGATTGAGGCAGATTTGCGACATGGCTATGGCCTTGAGGGGCCTGGAAGGCAAGTACGACAAACAGGGCATGGCCTCAATTTTCAAGGCGGCCGGCCTGACCCGCTGGAACAGGCTTCTTTGCGATTATATCAGGGAAAGGCTCGGAGTGGACGCTGGCATCTACCCCGCAGGGAACAGACGGCGGCTTGGAAGGCTTGACAGGATTATCTTCTCCGGAGGCAATTTCGGCCACTTTGCAAAAGGACGGTCGAAAGCCCTGTCGGACAATTCTTTATCCAGGAAGACCGACACTTTCCTACGACTTCTGGGACGCCTTCCTTTCGGCCTTCGCTATGGAGGAAGGGAATACCTTTCCTACCTTTCGACCCTCGCCAAGGGCAATTTCGGAGCGGAGCCCGGCACAAACAGCCTTCGATAAATGAAAGTAGAAGGAAAACACATACTTACAGTCGGCGAATACATGAAAGACAGCGTGCACGGAGGCATAGTTTCCGTGCTCCGCTGCTATGAGGAAGGCTTCGACACCTTCAAGTTCATCCCCTCGTCAAGGGGGCGGGGCCTGGCAAAGAAAATTGGCTACGACCTGTTTTCCCTTTTACGTCTGGGCTGGAAGCTTCTCATCGACAAAGACATACGCATAGTCCACATCCACACAGCCGCGGGAGGCTCCTTCCTGAAGCACCGGCACTATGCCCGCCTGGCCCGCCTGATGGGGAAAAAGGTCATCATCCACTCCCACGCATCTTCCTTCACCGTATGGTACGACTCCCTTCCCGAAGGAAAGAAACGGACAGTCCGCCGCACCCTGGCCCTCGCCGATGTCCTAATCGTCCTCTCGGAGTCCTGGAAAAGGTTTTTCCTCACCCTTGGAGTCCCTTCCGGCAGAATCAAGGTGCTGCACAACATAGTGCCCCGCCCGGACGAGGGCTTCACGAAGAAATGGGGAGGCGACCGCATCCGCCTTTTGTTCCTTGGGGAAATAGGTGAAAGAAAGGGAGTTTTCGACTTGCTGGAGGCGATGGAAAAACTCTCCCTGGCCTGCCCCGGGCAGTTTCATCTTGACATCGGAGGGAACGGGATGGAGGAAGAACTGGAGCGCAGAATCGACGTCATGGGCCTTTCAGGCAGCGTTTTGTTCCACGGTTTCGTGGACGGGGAAATGAAGGAGACTCTTCTTGAAAGGGCTCACGCCTTCGTCCTTCCCTCACGCAATGAAGGCCTTCCCATCTCCATCCTCGAAGCGATGAGCCGAGGCTGCGCCATAGTCTCCACTCCGGTCGGAGGAATCCCGGAAGTGGTGAAGGACAACGGAATCCTTGTTCCTCCCGGGGACACGGAGGCTCTGAAGGAAGCTCTCGAAGCCCTGAGCTACGGAGACACTTTGATACGGATGGGGACGAGAAGCGAGGAAATCGTGAAGGATTATTACCCCGAAGCCGTTCTCGGAGAACTTCAGAAGACATATTCGGAACTTCTTGCAGATGGGACCGTATAAACTTCTCAGCATAATCGTTCCGGTGTACAACGTGGAAAAGTACATCGGGGCCTGCCTGGACTCGGTCGCAGCGGCGGGAGACCGGCTCGACAGAGTGGAGGCGCTCATCGTCAACGACGCCACCCCTGACCGGAGCGCGGAACTCGCAAAAGAGTACATCCGGCGCTTTCCGGAATCGTTCCGCTTCATCGACAAGGCGGAAAACGGAGGGCACGGCAGCGCCTGGAACGAAGGCCTCGGGCAGGCGGAAGGAAAATTCATCCTCTTCCTCGACAGCGACGACGCCCTTGAGAACCTCGGCCGCCTGCTTTCCTTCCTCGAAAAAACCGAGGCCGACCTCATCGTCTGCGACAAGACGGAATTTACCGACGGAACCGGAGAAATCCGCAAGGTGAAGATGAGCCTGCCCCCTGCAGGAGTTGCCGTGAACCTCGAAGAAGAAGATTGGAAATATGACTGCCGCTTCTGCCATTTCCACACCTGCGTTTACCGGAAAAGCATCCTCACCCCCTTCCAGCCCCTTTTCCACGAGCGTACCTCCTACGACGACACCATTCTTTTCGCCGCCCCCCTCATCAAGGCCGGAAAGGTCGTTTATACAGGCTTTCCGCTCTACCGCTACCGCGTCGGCCGGGACGGGCAGAGCATGGATATCCTTCAGATAAAGAAAAAGATAGGTCAGCTCATCGGGGAGGGAAGGTACCTTCTGGACTTTGTCAATTCCCATCCGGCGGACTCCGAGGGCAAACGGAATCTCCTGAAAAGAATTTCAAAGCGGACCGTGAAAACCCGCTGTGACTATATCCTCCATCTTCCCTCCTCCGGGGAACGCTCTTCCCTTCTCGAATCATGGACAGACTACGTGACGCAGGCCCTCCCCTATTGGAAGGAGATACCTGAAGTCCGCTGGTTCAAGAGATACCCCTACCCGGTCTTCCGCCTTCTTTTGAAGTGCAAGAACCTTTGCAACAGACTCTTTAAGTGAGACAGCTGGCGAAGAATACCGTCTTCCTCTACCTGCGGATGTTTATCCTGCTGGCGGCGGGACTGGTCACCTCCAGGGTGGTTCTCAAAGCCCTCGGAGCGGAGGAACTCGGCATTTACAGCGCCGTCGCCGGCCTGGTCTCCCTCTTCACCCTCCTCACAGGCTCCCTGACCGTAGCCATCGGACGATTCATAACCTTCGAGCTGGGACGCGGGGGAAAGAATCTCAAGACAGTTTTCTCGACCTCGGTCATTGTCCAGCTCATTCTCTCAGCGGCTGTTATCGTACTTGTGGAGACAGTAGGCCTGTGGTGGGTCCGTCACGGGATGGTGATTCCGCAGGAAAGAATCGGGGCGGCCTGCATAGTGCTGCAGTTCGTGGCGGTGTCCCTTGTCGCCCAGCTCGTCAGCGTGCCCTACAACGCCGCCATCGTGGCCTACGAAAGGATGGACGCCTTCGCCTATATAAGCATTCTCGAAGGCGCGGGCAAGCTCGCCGTGGCCTTCCTTATCGCCGTTTCTCCCTTCGACAAGCTGATTTTCTACTCCCTCCTCCTGGCCCTCGTGAGCGTGCTTGTCCGCCTCGCTTACGGCATCTTCTGCCGCCGCTCCTTCCCCGAGGTGCGGTTCACACGGGTGTTTGACAAGGAGGTCTTCAAAAAGATGTTCTCCTTCGCCGGCTGGACCTTCGCAGGGTCCGGGTCCTTCGTCGCCGCCGAGCATGGAGGCAACATGCTGATAAACTTCTTTTCCGGCCCCGTGGCGAATGCGGCCTGGCTCCTGTCGGTGCAGGTGAAAGGGGCGGTGGAGAAGTTCGCGGACAGTTTCACGACGGCAATCAAACCTCAGATTACCAAATCTTTCGCCCAGGACAGGAAGGAACAGACCCGAAGCCTCGTCTTCACAGGCTCGAGGGTGTCGGTCTTCCTCCTTCTTCTCGTCGTATGTCCCCTGTTTTTCAGCGCAGGCTTCCTGACCGAGTTCTGGCTGGGAAAGGGGTCGGTCCCGCCCGGAACGGTAGCTTTCATCCGCCTCGCCCTGCTTGACGTCCTCGCAAGGAGCGTCTCCTTCACCCTCGGAACCTTCTCGAGCGCCAGCGGAGACGTGAGGAACTACCAGCTGACGGTGGGAGGCATCATCCTCCTCAATATCCCGATAGATTTCATCCTCCTCAAAATGGGAGCCCCGGCATACAGCATTTTCGCCGTCGCCCTCTTCCTCGACCTCCTTTGCATCCCGGCAAGACTCCTTGTCCTCCGGAGACAGTTCTCCTTCCCGGCCGGACGCTTTTTCCGCGAAGTACTTCTGAACGAGGCCCTTGTGGTGGGCATCACCTTCGGCTCCGCCTGGGCTCTGACAAAAATCCTTCCTCCTTCCACCTGGGCCGGCTGCCTCCTGCACATGGCGGCGAGCGTCCTGATTGCGGCCCTTGCCTGCGGCTTCGTCGGCCTGAAACCGGAGGAAAGGCGGTACTGGCTCGGAGTCATAATGGAAAAACT
>CAMOVV010000008.1 GCA_946627685.1 uncultured Bacteroidales bacterium | reverse complement strand
TCCCCACCCTCATCCAGGAGCAGAACGGTTTCGCCGGCCTCACCAACAAGATCCTCGGGAAGAAAGCCGGGAAAATCTGCGTCGCCTACGAGGGAATGGAGAAGTTTTTCCCCGCGGAGAAAATCGTCCTCAGCGGAAATCCTATCCGCGGAGACATAGTGCCGGCCTGCCCGGCGATGGTGGAAGAAGGGATGGAGCATTACGGCCTGGACAGGGGCAAGAGCCACATTTTCATCGTGGGAGGAAGCCTCGGGAGCGGAACCCTCAACCGGAGCATGGAAAAGTGGATTACGGACGGATGCCCGGGAGGTGAAGGAGTGGAAATTATCTGGCAGTGCGGGAAATACTACAAGAAGGGAGTGGACGCCTTCATGGAGGAGGCGAAGAAGGCCGGAAAACCCGTTGAAGGAATCAAATGGTTCGACTTCATCGGGAGGATGGACCTTGCCTATGCCGTGGCGGATGTGGTGATATCCAGAAGCGGGGCATCCACGGTGTCCGAGCTCTGCGCGGCGCACAAGGCCGCCATCTTTGTTCCCTCCCCCAACGTGGCCGAAGACCACCAGACCCACAACGCCATGGCCCTCGTAAGGAAGAACGCCGCGATGATGGTGAAAGACTCCGAAGCGGTGGAGAAACTTCTCCCTGCCGCCCTGGAGCTGGCAAGGGACGACGCGAAGGTCCTTTCCTTCGAAAAGAACATAGCCCCCCTCGCCCTTCCTGACGCGGCCCTCACCATAGTGGACGAGATCTATAAACTCCTCGAAAGCCGATGAAAGACTATAAGAACATATATTTCATCGGAATAGGCGGCATCGGAATGAGCGCCATAGCCCGGTATTACAAGTTCAAGGGAAAGGAGGTTTCCGGCTATGACAGGACTCCGTCCGAGCTTACGGGCGAGCTGGAGGCCGAAGGCATCGCCGTACACTATGAAGACAGGCCCGACCTCGTCCCCGGGACGCCGGACGACACCCTCGTCGTCTATACCCCGGCCGTGCCCTCCGACCTCGGAGAGCTGGAGCATGCCAGGGAAAAGGGCTACCGCGTCATCAAACGCTCGCGGATGCTCGGGGAAATAGCCGAAGGACAAAAATGCCTCGCCGTGGCGGGTACCCACGGAAAAACCACCACCAGCACCCTCACGGCCCATATTCTCACATCCTCGAAAGACGGATGCTCGGCCTTCCTCGGAGGCATTTCCAAAAACTACGGCACGAATCTTCTCGTCAGCCATACCCCTGTCATCGTGGCGGAGGCCGACGAATTCGACCGCTCCTTCCTCCAGCTGCATCCCCACTCGGCGGTCATCACCTCGATGGACGCAGACCACCTCGACATCTACGGCGACATCGACGCCTACAGGCAGGCCTTCAGGGATTTCGCCTCCCAGGTAAGCGACTGCCTCATAATTAAATACGGCCTTCCGATAAAGAGTTCCGACACCCCCGCGAGGATATTCACCTACTCTTTCGACGACCCGGCCGCCGACTTCCATGCCGAGAACATCAGGCCGGACAGGCTCGGACATTTCACCTTCGACCTTGTCCACCCCGGCGGAAGAATCAAAGACATACGCCCCGGAGCGCCCGGATGGCTGAACGTCGAGAACACGGTGGCGGCCGCCGCCCTCTGCCTGCTGCACGGCACGTCACCCGAAGAGATAGCCAAGGCCGCGGCCAGCTTCAGCGGAGTCAAGAGAAGGCTGGACGTCCACCTCAATACCCCTTCCCTCACCTACATAGACGATTACGCCCACCATCCGAGGGAGCTTTCCGCGGCAATTTCCTCCATAAGGGGCATGTTCCCGGGAAGGAAGGTTACGGCCATTTTCCAGCCCCACCTCTACACCCGCACGAGAGACCTCGCGGACGGGTTCGCCGAGGCTCTTTCGGCCGCCGACAAACTCATCCTCCTGGACATCTACCCGGCAAGGGAAGAGCCCATCCCCGGAGTCACCTCCTCCCTCATCCTGGACAAGGCGACCCTGGCTGAAAAGACCCTCATCCACAAGGAAGACCTCCTGGATTACCTTGATAAAGAGCCCCTTGACGTCCTCGTCTCCTTCGGGGCCGGAAACATAGACAGGTTCATAGAGCCCATCACCACCCTGCTTGAAAAAAGGATAAATGGATAAACGCCTGCGATACACCCTTCTCGGCATCATCGCCGCGGCCATCGTCGCGGCCCTTGTTTCGGCGTGGGCCCTCAACTCCCGGCAGAGGCATCTTATGACCTGCGCCGCCCTCAAGGTGGAAATCCTCGACGACTATGACTTCGTCACGCAGGAAGAGGTGGAAAAAATTCTCACGGCCGACTACGGCCCCTTCATCGGCCAGAGATTGGACAGCGTCAACCTCGACAGGATGGAAAAGATTCTCGCCGGGAAAAGCGCCATCCTCAAGGCAGAAGCCTACACCACCAAAGACAGCCTCCTCCACATTATGATTACCCAGAGACAGCCCGTGGTGAGGTTCCAGCGCAGGGACGGCGGCTTCTACTCCGACGCCGACGGCTTCCTCTTCCCCCTCCAGCAGAATTTCACCTCGATGGTACCGGTCATTGACGGCGACATTCCCCTCAGCGAAGAACTCTCCTACAAAGGAAGGCCCCGCTCCGAAGAAGAAAGGCTCTGGCTCGGCGACATTCTCAGGATGATATCCTACATGTCCTCTTCCGGCAACTGGAATGAAAACATCGTCCAGATTACGGTGGAGAAGGACGGGAACCTCGTGATGATACCGCGCAAGGGGAAGGAAAGGTTCCTTTTCGGCCCTCCGGAGGACATAGAAAGCAAATTCCGCCGGATGGCCCTCTACTACGGCAGCATAGTCCCGGAAAAGGGGGAGGATTACTATTCGACGGTGAACCTGAAGTTCTCCAAACAAATCGTATGCAGAAAATAAAACACAACATATATGGAAGAAAGATACATAGCATCAGTTGACCTGGGAACGTCGAAGCTGGCCCTTACCGTAGCGAGGATCAGCGGGGAGGACGTGCAGGTCATCTACTACAAGGAGACTCCCTCCGACGGCATCCGCTACAGCTCGGTGTTCAACCCCAAAAAGGTGGAAACCCGCCTCGCAGAGGCCCTGAAAACGGCTGAAGAGGAGCTCAACATCAAGAAGATACGCCAGGTGGTGGTGGGACTTCCCCGCTACTACGTCAGGCAGGAAATCGCAAGCGGGGAGATTAACCGCACCGGAGAAGGAGAATGCATCACCCGCGAAGAAGTGGAGAACCTCAAGGAGATGGCGGCGTCCGGCTACCCTCTCACCGACGACAAGGAGATTCTCTACGGGGCTGTGGCCCAGAGCTTTTCCACGGAAGACAGCTTCCAGCAGGTGGAAGGGGACATCGTGGGAATGGTGAGCGACACCCTCGAGGGCAATTTCAAGGTGTTTATCGGAAGGAAGAGCGCCGTGAACAACATCGACGTGGTGATGAACGCCCTCGAAGTGGCCGTGGCCCGCAAATGCTTCACCCCGGAAGTCGTCGCGAAGGCGGTGCTGGGCGAGGAAGAGATGGAAAACGGCGTCGCCCTGATAGACTTCGGCGCCGGCACCACCTCCGTCACCGTCTATAAGGGAAAGATTATGAGATACTACGCGGCGATTCCCTTCGGAGGCAAGGCCATCACCAATGACATCCGCACGGAATGCGGCATCTCCGAATCCCTGGCCGAAAACATCAAGCTCGCCTACGGAGCCTGCATGCCCGACAAGCTGGTCACCCTCGGGGAGAAGATAATCCAGTTCCACAACGAAAACGACGTCCCCTACAAGCAGCTGTCCGTCAAGTATCTTTCCGAAATAATCACGGCGAGGACGGCCGAAATCATCAACGCCATCCTCTACCACATCCAGGAGAGCGGCTACGCCGACGAGCTTCGCAACGGCGTGGTAATCACCGGAGGAGGGGCCAATCTGGCGAACCTTGCGAACTATGTGAAGGAGCTTTCCGGATACAATGTCCGCACGGGCTTCCCCCGCAACCTTTTCTCCGCATCCGGATGCCCCGGAGTCAAGGACACCGCGGCAGTATGCTCGATAGGAATGATTCTCTCCGCGAAGGACGACCCTCACCTCAACTGCCTCGACAAGCCGAGGCCCCGTACAGTGGCTTCAGAGCCCTCGGAGGCCCCCGAACCCGTCCCCGCCGGGCCCGAAGAAACTCAGGAAGAACCGGAAGGCTCCAACCCTGACGGCGTCCTTATCAGCGAGGAAGAATTCGGAGAAAAGAAGGCTAAGCCCAAGAAGGAGAAACCCGCCAAAGAGCCCAAGGAGCCGAGCCGCATAACGTGGAAAATCAAGAAATTTGCGGAAGGCGTGGGACAGACCCTCTTCAAACTGACCGACGACATTAACAACGAAAGCGTATAAAGCCATGACCGACAATATCACAAACGGCACCTTCGACGTGGCCGACAACAGCAACTGGATTCCCATCAACTCCATGATAAAGGTCCTCGGAGTGGGCGGAGGCGGCTGCAACGCAGTCAACTACATGTTCAAGCACAACATAGAGGGCTGCAGCTTCATCGCCTGCAACACCGACAGCCAGTCCCTGGAAAAATGCGAGGTGCCCGTAAAGGTGCAGCTGGGCCCCGGCCTGGGAGCCGGCACCGTCCCCGAGAAGGCTCGCAACTATGCCCTTGAATCCCAGGAGGAAATTCAGAAAAAAGTGCTCGACAGCGGCACCCAGATGCTTTTCATAACCGCAGGAATGGGAGGCGGCACCGGCACGGGTGCATCCCCCATCATCGCCAAGATGGCAAAGGACAGGGGCATCCTCACCGTGGCCGTCGTCACCCTGCCATTCAAGAACGAGGGCAACGACACCATGGCAAAGGCCGTGGACGGCATCCACGACCTGCAGAAGAACGTGGACAGCATGCTCATCATCAACAATGAAAAGCTCTACGAGTACTTCGGCAACCAGCTCGTCCAGGACGCCTTCCCCAAGACCGACGAGGTCCTGGCCACGGCCGTGAGGGGAATCATCGAGATTATCCGCAAGCCCGGCTACATCAACGTGGACTTCGAGGATGTCAAGACCATGATGCGGAACAGCGGCATGGCCCTCATGGGCAGCGGCACCGGAACAGGGGAAAACAGGCTTGAAGACGCCGTGAACGGAGCCCTCGAGTCTCCGCTTCTCAACGACTTCGACCTCACCACGGCGAAGAACCTCCTTGTGAACGTCACCGCCGGAAACAATGACAAGGGCCTGAGGATGGACGACTACGGCAAGATAAACCAGATGATAGCCGAAAAGACAGGAGGCAACATCCTCAAGTCCAAGACCGGACTCATCTGGGACAATGATCCCGAGGTGGGCGACAGGGTGAACATCACCGTCATCGCCACAGGCTTCCAGTACAGCCGCCTGGTGGACATCACCGACGCCGAAGGAAAGTACATCAACGTGCCCTACGACTTCAAATTCAGCTTCGGAGACGTCCTCTCCAAGGGAGAGCCTTCCATCCCCGAGACGGACTCCGGCATCCAGAAAATCGGCTTCAGCTCCACCGAGAACTGCCGCACCTTCCATTTCTCCGAAAGCAACATTCCCGCCCTCATCAAAAAGAGCGGGGAGAACATCAGCGAACTGGAGAACACCGCCGCCATCCGCAGGGCCGCCCGTCCGAACAACGACCAGCAAAGCTAAAGCCATGGCAGTTACCCTTGGAATCAAAGGCTTCGAAGAAGAGGTGGTGACCGAAGAACTTACCGCCACTGCCATCGGCGGCACGGTGCGGGTTTTCGCGACCCCGATGATGATAACCCTGATGGAAAGGGTGTCCAGGGTCAGCATAACCCCCTTCCTGGACGAAGGACAGGACTCCGTGGGAACCCTGGTGAACGTCACGCACGAGGCCTCCGTCCCGGTGGGAAAGAAGGTGAGGTGCGAAAGCGAAGTGATTGACATAGACCGCAGAAGGGTAACCTTCAGGGTGGAAGTCCGCTCCGAAGACGGGACCGTCGTCGGACGCGGCACCCACGAGAGGTTCATCGTGGATGTGGAAAAGTTTATAGAAAAGACATATACGAAATAAGGAAATTCAAGACATGAGTGAAAAAAGGACAAGGGTAAGATTCGCGCCGTCCCCGACGGGACCGCTGCACATGGGAGGAGTGAGGACAGCCCTCTACAACTACCTGTACGCCAAGCAAAGAGGCGGGGATTTCATCCTGAGGATTGAAGACACGGACTCCCACAGGTTCGTCCCCGGGGCCGAACAGTACATCATCGAAGCCCTCGACTGGTGCGGAATCGTCCCCGACGAAGGACTGGTGAAAACCCCTGAAGGAAAATGGGAAGTGGCGGAAGAAGCCTCCCCGCAGGCTCCCCACGCCCCCTACCGCCAGAGCCAGCGCAAACCCATCTACAGGGAATACGCCGAGCAGCTCATCAAAAACGGCTACGCCTACTATGCCTTCGACACCGCCGAAGAGCTGGACGCGGCAAGGAAAGAGGCCGAAGGGCGCGGAGAGACCTTCATCTACAACCACTCCACCAGGGGCTCCCTCCGCAACGCCCTGACCCTCGACCCCGAAGAGACTTCCCGTCTGCTCGAGACCACGACGGACTGGACCGTCAGGTTCAAAATGCCTGAAAACGAAGTCGTCGCGATGGACGACCTCATCCGCGGACATATAGAAGTCAACACCTCCACCCTCGACGACAAGGTGCTGTGGAAAAGGGCCGACGAGCTCCCCACCTACCACCTCGCCAACATTGTGGACGACCACCTCATGGAAATCACCGAGGTCATCCGCGGAGAAGAGTGGCTTCCCTCCCTCCCCCTCCACTACATGCTCTACAAGGCCTTCGGATGGACTTCTTCCATGCCCCGTTTCGCCCACCTTCCCCTTCTTCTCAAACCCGACGGAAAGGGGAAACTCTCCAAGAGGGACGGCGACAAGATGGGCTTCCCGGTATTCCCCCTGAGGTGGGTCGCCCCCACGGGAGAAGTGTCGAGGGGATACCGCGAAGACGGCTACTTCCCCCAGGCCTTCGTCAACATGCTGGCCTTCCTGGGATGGAACCCCGGCGACGAAAGGGAAATCATGTCCCTGGAAGAGCTCACCGAGGCCTTCTCCCTCGACCATGTGAGCAAGTCCGGAGCCCGTTTCAACGTGGAAAAGGCCCATTGGTACAACCGCGAATACCTTCGCCTGTCTTCCCTTGAAGACCTCACCGCCAAGGCCGGAGCGATGCTTGAAGGGCACGGGATAAAGGTCGTGGACTGCCCTGTCTGCGCAATCACGGCAGGGGCGGAATTTAACGAGACCGGAGCCGACTTCAAAAACCATATCTTCACGGCGGATTACGTCGGGAGCGTCGTTGGATTCACCCGGGAAAGGGCTTCCTTCGTGGAAGATTTCTGGAAAATCGCATCCTATCTCTTCGTGAGTCCCAAGGACTTCGAAGCCTTCGGAATAAAGGCCGGAGCGGCGGTGGAGCAGAAAGCCGACCCGAGGGCCAAGACCTGGGACGACTCGGCCACGGCCCCCTTCCTCGCAAAGGACGCCGACAAATTCTGGAAAGAAGAAAATGTGCAGATGGCCCTGGAGGCCGTGGAATTTCTGACAAAGGAGTACTCGGGAGACTTCTCCGCCGAAGGGGTGGAGACGGCCCTCGAGGAGTATATCCGCAGCCGCGAATGGCCCATGGGCAAGGTGATGAACTGCATCCGCCTCGCCCTCGCGGGCTCCGCCAGCGGCCTCGGAATAGCCGACATCGTCTGCCGCATCGGCCGCGCCGAAACCGCCTCCCGCCTGGCCTACGCCAAGCAGCGCCTGTCATTTTAAGCCCCTGTCATTCTGAGCGAAGCAAAGAATCTAAAATAAAACATCTAAAAACATGAAAATAGGAATAGCAAACGACCACGCCGCATACGAATACAAACTGAAAATTGCCGCCCACCTGCGCCGCCTGGGCCACGAGGTGGTGGATTTCGGCACCGGGAGCGAAGTCAGCGTTGACTACCCCGACTTCGCCCATCCCCTTGCAAAGGCCGTGGAAGCCGGAAACGTGGATGCGGGAATAGCAATGTGCGGCACAGGCAACGGCATGGCCATCACCCTCAACCATCATCCCGGAATCCGCGCGGGCCTCGCATGGAACAGCGAAATAGGCCGCCTGGTGAAGGCCCACAACAACGCCAACGTCCTGGTGATGCCTGCAAGGTTCATCTCCCTGAGGATGGCGATAAGGATAACCGACACCTGGCTCACGACTCCCTTCGACGGGGGAAGGCACCTTCGCAGAATCGAGAAAATCCCTGTAAAATAAGGGGTTGCATGCTCATCGCCGACGGAAGGTTCAAAGGGGGAATCGGGAGGGATATAGAAGAATATCCTGAAGGTATCGTCATCCCCGTGGACAAGCCCTACAGGTGGACCTCCGCAGACGTGATAAGGAAAATCAAGTATGCCGCAATCAGGCATTTCGGCAAGAAAAACCTGAAGGTGGGCCATGCCGGCACCCTCGACCCGCTCGCAACTGGAGTGCTTCTGGTGTGCATCGGAAAGGCCACGAAGATGGCGGAAGAGTTCCAAAGGCACGAAAAGGAATATGTGGCGGGCATCAGCTTCGGAGCCACCACCCCTTCCTACGACCTCGAAAAAGATATCGACTGCCTCTATCCCGTGGACGGGGTGAGCGAAAAGACCCTGGAAGAAGCCCTGGAAGGCTTCATCGGCGAGCAGAGCCAGGTCGCCCCCCTTTTCTCGGCCAAGTCCGTGGACGGGGTAAGGGCCTATGAGATGGCGAGAAAGGAGTATAAGAAAGCCCTTCGCGAAGGGCTCCCCTTCCGCCATGAAGACACCTCCCTTCTCTCCACACAGACAATCACCATCCGGGAAATCGAACTCCTCTCCTTCACCCCGGGACAGCCTTCAGCCCCGGACGCCGGCAAGGCCGCAGGCTCCGCGGAAGGGAAAGAGAGAATAAACGTTACGGACAACTCCTCCCTGGGCCTGCCGAAGGCGGATGTGAGGGTGGTCTGCTCGAAAGGAACATACATCAGGGCCCTGGCCCGGGACATCGGTGAAGCCCTCGGCAGCGGAGCCCATCTCCACAGCCTCAGGCGCACCCGCAGCGGAGACTTCCGGGTGGAAAACGCCCTTTCAATCGAAGAAGCCGCGCTTTTGCTCTCAAACGGACAAACGACATGAACAGAATTACATCAAAGGACTTTACGGTAGCGGGAGTCACCTTCCGCCTGCGCATGGAAGCCCCCTGGAGGGAAATGAATTATACCCCCGCCGTCGCGGAAAGGATAAAAACGGCTGCCGAAGGCCTCTCTCCCCTTTCAATTCCTCCCGTGAGGGCCGGAGACGATATTCCAGCAAGGACCTTCGTCACCGGAAGGTCCGAATTTCCCGAAGGCATGGACAACCGAACCCTCGACCTCTCCCAGTATGCCCCCTTCGAGGCGAAGGACTCCTCCACCCCTGACTTCATCCTTACCCTCCGGGAAGAGGAGACCCCCGGAATAATCTCCCTCATGGAAGGGAAAGAAGGTCTTGAACTGATTCTCAGGGAGGAAGACATGCCCCCGTTCTACTCCATATACAGAAAAGGGAAAGAATACATCTTCCTGTTCGAACACTCTGCGGGGAGAGCCCACAGCACCTTCACGGTCAGCGAAGACTTCCGAAGCGGAGAATTTTTCCCGCAGGCCGGCGCAGGCTCCTACGCCACCCTCATGCAGGTAACGACCGCCATAATGATAATGTACACAGCCGTTTCCGCCACAAAAGGAGGGCTGCTCATGCATTCATCCGTGGTGAGGCATAACGGGAAGGCCTGCCTCTTCCTCGGCACCAGCGGAACCGGAAAAAGCACCCACAGCAGGCTATGGCTGGAAAACGTGGAAGGCTGCGACCAAATTAACGACGACAACCCCGTGCTAAGGTTCGCCGAAGACGGTTCCCTGCACGTTTACGGCACCCCCTGGAGCGGGAAAACCCCTTGCTACCGCAATATAGAAGTGCCTGTGAGGGCTGTCGTACGCCTCTCACAGGCACCTGTGAACAAAATTACACGCCTGAAAGGTCTCGACGCCTACGCTGCTATCCTCCCTTCGGCCTCATCGATAAAATGGGACAAGGCGATGGAAAGAGGCGTATCTTCCACAGTCGAAAAAATCGCGATGACCGTGCCGGTATGGCATCTTGACTGCCTTCCCGATGCAGACGCCGCCTTCACCTGCCTCAAAGGGGTGGAGGGGTAGAAAGGAAGAAGGCGTCAGGGAGCGACGTAGATGGTGGCGGAATCACCATTTTCATCCTTGATGACTATTCCGACTCCGATGGTTACGGTGCCGCAATTGCCAGGGCCGTACTTACTTCCTTCGCCGGGGCCTACATCATAATGGGCAGCTCCCTTTTTGGTAGCTATGACGGTACCTCCCGTTATGGTAATGTTGCCACAAGAGGACTGATAGCCATGATACCAGGTCGAGCCCGTACCGATGCCGGCTGCATCGGTGCCTCCGGTTGCCTTGACGGTGCCTCCCGAACTAAGGATGTTGCCGCATGAACTCGATCTATATCCCGAACCGATACCTGGGCTATGATTTCCTCCAGTAGCCGTGATGTTGCCGCCGCTGATTGTAATGTCACCGCAGGAAGCGTTTTCATAAGCTGCGCCGATACCGGCTCCGCCGTCGCCGCCGCCTCCGGTTGCCGTGACTGTGCCGCCCGTAATGGTTATTTTCCCGCATCTTGAATGATAACCGCATCCTATCGCCGCTTCATATTTGGAAGTCGCAGTTACTACTCCTCCATTAATGGTTATGTCGCCGCACGCCCTCTCGGTACCGCCGCCTATTCCTGCGCAATCACCACCTCCGATGGCGATGATTTCACCGCTGTTGATAACGATATTCCCGGCAGTGCCCCAATAGTAGCCGGCTCCGATGCCTGCACCGTGGCCATTGCTCTCGGCAGTGAGCTTTCCGCTGCCCTCGATGGTCAGAGTCTTACCCTCCGGCACATGTATGCCGGAGCACTCATTATTGGCTCCCTTGACATGGTTTTCACCCTCGATTGAAAGAGTGGCGTCGCCGATGCAATTGATTCCCGCATACTTGGGACCTTCGGAGTCGAAACTGGTGATGTCAACATCCTTAAGGGTAACGGTCGCGCCGTCCGCCACGGAGATTTTATAGTTGGAAGGAGCCGTGCCGGTGAGGATATCGCCGTCCTGGGCCACCAGTTCGGCACTCAAAGCAGAGAGATTCCTTACTCTCTGCATTTTCAGGCTTGAAGTGAAGAATTTGCCTGCCGTGACGGTCGCGTCCTTTTTAGTAAAGGAATAATTTTCGGTTCCGGACGTGGCATCGAATTGGAAGTCTGACGCTTCGGCCACTGCGGGCAAAGCCACATAAAGCTCGCTCCTCGCTTCCGACGGAGTCACCGTGACGGCAGTGACGCCGGCAATTGAAATAACGAGATTAACCACGCTGAGCGGGTCTCCCTGATAGTCGGTGATTGAAAACCTGAAAATGCTCTGCTTATTCTCGAAGGCGGCATCGGTGGTGGTCACGGCATCGCCCGCTATCTCAGTCACCGTCACTTCGGCTTCGGCATAGTTGCAGGTGGAGTCGATTCCATCCAGGGTGCCGTCCTGGTCAGAATAATTATCGGCCACGCCGAACTTCAAGACAAGATTGTCATTCACCTCGACGCCGGTCACCTCTCCCGTCAGTTTGGAAGTGGCCGCGGCCGTCTCGGGGGTCAGTTCGCCCACTTTCGTTTCACCTTTATAAACAGCCACGACGTCGGTGCTGTTCCAGGCGGCGGAGAGCGAGGTGCCGTCGTCCGTCAGCGTGCGGGTGTCCGCCCCCTTGGAGGCATTCACGCTCATCCGGAACGTCTTCTGCGTTTCTGGCTGCACGTCAGCCATTTCTTCAGCGCCCGAGCAGCCGGTCAAGACACTTCCGGCCATCATCAAGGCAGCTGCAGTATAGAATATAACTCTTTTCATAATCCCATGTTTAAATGTTTGAAACTTGCTGTTACCATACGCCGCCGGCCGGATACCCTCCGCGGCTGCCTTCTGTTCCCGAGCTCTGCGCCAGAACGCCCTCGGGGTTCATTTCAATCATCTGCACCTGAGGCGCTTCATAAAATTCTTTCATAAGGATAAATTTTTAATTTAAATCGTTCTGAAAACAAGGAAAGAGCGAACCATCTTCAAGGAAGGTCACACGCTGTTCATCCAAAAATAGGAACTCTGCCTGACAAAAGGCCGTCAAAACGTGAAAACTGACTGCCGATTCGTGAATCGGCAGTCAATCTCCTTTTTTTCCTCTCTATTCCATCGAAAATACCTTCCCGACAGGCCTCCTGACTATCCTGGCAGCCCGACTGATTATCCTCACATTGAATGCCCTACCGGTCATTCTGAGCGCCAGCGAAGAATCTTCCTGTCACGACAGCAACGAAAGTAGCGTTCGGTCGGCGTCATGACAGGGAAAATGGCAGTTTATCGAAAAGCACTGTCACGACAGCAGCGAAAAGGCCGAATGGTTGGCGTCGTGGCATGGGGACAGGCGGCCCGCAGGGGATTGCTGAAACCTGTCCGCCTTAAAACCGCTACACGTACTGCTTTTTTTGGAGTACGTGCAGCGTTTTACCCCCTTTTTTGCTGCACGTACTACATTTTTTGGAGTACGTGCAGCACTTTCCTTGCCGGGCACTTCTGCTCCTCCGGCCGTCATCCATGGCATCGCCCCTGCCATTCTGAGCGTCAGCGAAGAATCTCACGTCACGACAGCAACGAAAAGGCCGAATGGTTGGCGTCGTGGCAGGAGACGGGCAGTCGTCGCCGAAGACTCGAAGATATGCCGTTCCCTCCGCAGTTACAGCTGTTTCAGGGCTCGGGCGAGCTGGTCCGGGCAGCTGGTGCCGCGGCCTTTGCAGTTGATACCTTCCAGTATGCCTATGACATCCTGAACTTTACGGCCTTCGCACAGGCGCGCCACACCCTTGGTGTTGCCGTCGCAGCCTTTGACAAAACTTACGCGCCGGATGGTGTCTCCCTCCGTTTCAATGTCAATCTGCACGGAACAGGTGATGCCGCAGGTGGCGAAGGATGCCTTGCGGACGCCGTTTTCGGTTATATCAGAGATAGGAGTTACATCGAACATGGCTTATCCCTCCAGAATCTGTTTGGCGGCGTTCCTGGTGTCCACCTTCTCGATGATACGCTCAAGTATGCCTCTCTCGTCAAAGATAAACGTGCGGCGAAGCGTCCCCAGCACGGTTTTTCCATACATTTTCTTCTCGCCTATGGCGCCGAAAGCCTCATGCATCTGCCTGGTCGTATCGGCAAGGAGCGTAAATGGCAGCGCATGCTTGGCGGCGAACCCGGCATGGGACTTTCCCGAATCCTTGCTGACTCCGACCACGTTGTACCCGGCGGCACGAAGAGCCTCCCAGTTGTCCCGGATGGAACAGGCCTCGGCCGTGCAGCCGGACGTATTGTCTTTGGGATAGAAATAGATGACTGTTTTCTT
>CAMOVV010000007.1 GCA_946627685.1 uncultured Bacteroidales bacterium | reverse complement strand
ACCTTATGTTGCAGGGGAAGAAGAGTATCGCGTATTCTATTTTTTACGATGCCATCGACATGGTAGGCGAGAAGATGAAAGATTCTGACAAGGCTCCCATAGATATATGGAAGAAGGCCCTCGAAAACGTGACCCCTCAGATTGAGGTCAAGTCGCGTCGTGTAGGTGGCGCCAACTTCCAGGTGCCTACGGAGTTGCGTCCCGAAAGGAAAGTCTCTCTCTCCATGAAGAACCTCATCGGATACGCCCGTAAGCGCTCCGGTCACTCCATGGCCGAAAAGCTCTGTGCAGAGATTGTCGCCGCCTACAACAACGAAGGTGGCGCATTCAAGAGAAAGGAAGACATGCACAAGATGGCAGAGGCCAACAAGGCGTTTGCCCACTTCCGTTTCTAAACTATCGTCAGGTAGATGTCAAAAAGGGATCTTCAATACACCAGGAACATCGGTATCATCGCCCACATCGATGCCGGGAAGACCACTACGTCCGAGCGAATCCTCTATTACACCGGAAAAATCCACAAGATCGGAGAGGTGCATGAGGGTGCAGCCACCATGGACTGGATGGTCCAGGAACAGGAGAGGGGTATCACTATCACCTCAGCCGCCACCACGGCGTTCTGGCACTACAATGGGAAGACTTATCAGCTCAATCTCATTGACACTCCGGGACACGTGGACTTCACCGTAGAAGTGGAGCGTTGCCTCAGGGTTCTTGACGGATGCGTTGCCACGTTCGACGCCGTCGGACGCGTACAGCCGCAGTCCGAGACCGTATGGCGTCAGGCCGACAAGTTCGGTGTACCCAAGATCGCGTACGTGAACAAGATGGACCGCGTAGGCGCCGACTTCCTCGCATGCGTCGAGGATATCAGGGCCAAGTTCGGAGCCAATCCCGTTCCCGTATGCCTCCCCATCGGAGCTGAGGACAAATTCCTGGGAATCGTAGATCTCCTTGCACGCAAGGCCATCATCTACGATTCCGAGAACACGGATGTCATCAACTTCCGCGAAGAACCCGTCCCCGAGGACATGAGGGAAGAAGTCGAACTCTGGAGAGACAGGCTCCTGCAGTCTGCCGCCGAGTGCGACGACGCCCTCATGGAAAAATACTTCGAGGATCCGGATTCGGTCTCCGAGGACGAGATCGTCGCAGCCCTCCGCAAGGGAACCATAGCCATGAAGCTGGTCCCCGCGACCTGCGGCTCCTCCTATAAGGACAAGGGCGTACAGTTCCTCCTGGACTGCGTCGCCCGTTACCTCCCTTCCCCTCTGGACATCGGCACCGTCAAGGGTACCCAGGTTTCCACGGGAAAGGTTACAGAACTCACTGCAGACGCCTCCAAGCCCTTCTGCGGCCTTGTGTTCAAGATTGCCACGGATCCGTTCGTGGGCCGGCTCGCCTATGTAAGGGCGTATTCCGGCACGCTTGCCTCCGGCAGCTACGTCCTGAACACCCGCACGGGAAGGAAAGAAAGGGTGGCCAGGCTCTATCAGATGCACTCCAACCATCAGAACCCCATCGAGGCCCTGGAGGCGGGAGACATCGGAGCGGCCGTCGGCTTCAAGGACCTCCGCACAGGTGACACCATCTGTGACGAGAACCACGCCATTTCCCTCGAGTCCATGGAATTCCCCGATCCCGTCATCGGTATCGCCGTGGAGCCCAAGACCCAGGGAGACCTCGACAAGCTTGGAGTGGCCCTTGCCAAACTCTCCGAGGAGGACCCCACCTTCACCGTGAAGTCCGACAACGAGACCGGCCAGACCATCATCAGCGGCATGGGTGAACTCCACCTCGACATCATCGTTGACCGTCTCCGCAGGGAGTTCGGCGTGGAGATCAACCAGGGCGCGCCCCAGGTCAACTATCGCGAAGCCATCACCACCACCACCCAGTGGAGGGAGGTCTTCAAGAAGCAGACCGGAGGCCGCGGAAAGTTCGCGGATATCATCTGCGAAATCGGCCCCGCCGACGAAGGCGTCACCGGACTGCAGTTCGACAACCAGGTCAAGGGAGGGAACATTCCCAAAGAGTTCATACCCAGCATCCAGAAGGGATTCGAGTCGGCTATGTCCAACGGAGTCCTGGCCGGATATGAAGTCCAGTCCCTCAAGGTTACCGTTCTGGACGGCTCCTTCCATCCGGTGGATTCCGACCAGCTGTCCTTCGAAATGGCCGGCCGTCTGGCCTTCCGCCATGCCTGCCCCAAATGCCACCCGGTCCTTCTCGAGCCCATCATGAGCCTCGAGGTCGTGACTCCGGAAGAGTATATGGGCGACATCGTCGGCGACCTCAACCGCCGCCGCGGACAGATCAACGCAATGGACGCGACTCCCAACGGGGCCAGGATCATAAAGGCGTTCGTCCCGCTTTCCGAGCAGTTCGGATACGTGACCGTTCTCCGCACCCTGTCCTCCGGACGCGCCACCAGCACGATGACCTTCGACCACTACAGCGAAGTTCCGGCCACCCTCGCCAAGAGCATTGTCGAGAAGAGCGGATACCGCCTTCCGGAAGATGACTAGTTTTACCACAACAGATTGTAATAATTAAACGATATGAGTCAAAAAATCAGAATCAAACTCAAATCCTTCGATCATTCGCTCGTCGACAAGTCGGCCGCGAAGATTGTTGATACGGTGAAGGCCAGCGGCGCCAAGGTCAACGGCCCCATTCCTCTTCCTACCAACAAGAAGATTTTCACCGTGAACCGCTCGACTTTCGTCAACAAGAAAGCCCGCGAGCAGTTTGAACTCGACTCCTACTGCAGGCTCCTGGACATCGACGACAGCAACGCCAAGACCGTTGACGCCCTCATGAAGCTCGAGCTTCCTTCGGGAGTTGAAGTAGAGATCAAAGTCTGAAAAGATTTTGTAACTTTGTGAGCCGGTTCTTTCCGGCCGCAGCCCGGTTCTGACAGGCAAGCGCCTCAGGCCGGTTCCGGTCCCATAGCTCAGTTGGTTAGAGCATCTGACTCATAATCAGGGGGTCGTAGGATCATGCCCTACTGGGACCACAAAAGGGATGGTAGCAGATGCTACCATCCCTTTTGCGGTCCCGAGGGGACCGATGCTGATTGAGGGGGACCTTGTGCGGCTTATGGGGTTGAAAACCGGATATGCGGGCAAGGTCCCCCCGTTATTTTTCCACCTTGCCCGATTTGCCTATACCAACACCTTGGCAATGTCTTCGGCTCGGACGGGAGCGGGAAGGAAATCGGGATAGAGGGAACGGATGCGGTCCGCCAGCGCCTCGCGGGATTCTTCGGGCGTATGGTCGGTGCGCAGGGGGTCGGCTTCCAGGGCAAAGGGGAAACCGGGAACGGAGGCGAAGGCCGCGAAGGAAGCGTCTCCGGTGAATATGTCCTCCGGACGGCAGAAGGTCGCGGTCTGCCAGCCGCTGTATTTCAGGTTCGGGCCGCGATAGACCCGCGTGAGGTCGCCGGTGACGAGACGGCATTGCCGCTGCAGACGGCCGACAGCAGCATCGGCCGCGCTCTTCCTGACCCCGAGAATGGACCGCACCTCCTTGATGGAGATGCCCCCGTGACCGGAAACATACTCAAGAATCATCTCCCCCGCCTTGTCCGGAGAAAACCTTGAACGCTGCATGTTCATAATCTCACGGTACCACTCCACGGTAGCAAAAGAAGCCTTTCCCCCACAAAGGAATTTGCCATAAGCGATGTCCCCGCTGCGGACGCACTCGATTTTCCAGTCCCATGGCCCGAGGACACCCTCCTCGCCATCGAACCAGTATTCCCGCGGAGTCATCTCCTGGATGGAGAAGCCGGGAATCCTGTTCCGGAAGAAGGGAATGAATCCGACTTTCCTGATTGCCCGTTCCATCGCTTCCGCGCTGTCTATCCTGAATCCAGCCATTCGCATCGTTTTTCCAAAGATACTAACTCCGGATGAAATATCGCCACTCACGGAAAAATACTATCTTTGCTTATCAACAACAATGCGAGCCCGACATGGTTAACCATAAAAACAGCTTTCTGAAAAACTACCGGCCCTCTATCCTTCTCATTTCGGGATTGTTGGCCGGAGGGGTGCTGGGAACGGTACTTGGAGAAAACGCCAGGGTGCTGCAGCCGATAGGCACCCTGTTTCTGAACCTCGTTTTCGTGCTGGTCGTGCCGCTCGTTTTCTTCTCCGTCTCGCGGTCGATGATTTCCATGCACCGGAGCGGCGTCATCGGCAAGATGCTCGGCACCGTCATCTGCGTCTTCCTGCTCATGTCCCTTGTGGCAGGAATCTTCTCCTACGGATTAATGTCAGTGTGGAACCCCTTTGCCGGGATAACCCGAAACCCGGGTGAGGCCGTGCCGCCGGGGGGAGGATTCAGCGGGGAGCTCAACCTCGGCGACACCCTCGTCAACGCTTTCACCGTAAGCGATTTCTCTCTTCTGCTTTCCCGGGAGCACCTTCTTCCCCTTTTTGTTTTCGCCGCCCTTTTCGGCCTCGCGGTATCCTTCCTTGACAAGAAGGCGGGCGCCGTGAGAACCCTCATCGAGGAGGGGGAAGCCGTCATCATGAAGATGATGGAAATCATAATGAAACTGGCCCCTATAGGCCTGGGATGCTATTTCGCCGACATTGTCAGCCGCCTGGGAAGTCAGATTGTAGGGGAGTATCTGGATATTTTCCTTGTGGTCAGCGCTGCCTGCGTGATATGCTACGTCGTGTTTTATTCCCTTTTCGCTCTATACAGCCATATCCCCCTGGGCAAGTTCTGGAAGGAGATGATTGCGCCCTCCGCAACGGCTGTCGGAACCTGTTCCTCGGCCGCCTGCATGCCTGTCACGATGGCAGCCGCAAAGAATCTCGGAGTCAGCGACACGGTAGCCGAAGGGGTGATACCTCTCGGGACGAATCTTCACAAGGACGGTTCCATCATCACCTCTGTCGCCAAGGTCCTTTTCACCCTGTATTTCTTCGGTATGGCTACGGGAGACTTCCGCATGGCGATTCTTGTCATAGCCATTGCGGTTTTTGAAAGCATCGTCGTGGGAGCGATTCCCGTGGGAGGCATGACAGGGGAGATTTTCATCTGCGCCATCCTCGGCCTCGACCCCTCTTTCGCCGCCACCCTCCTTATCATAGGCACCATCTGCGACATTCCGGCCACCCTGGTCAATGCCACGGGCAACCTCGTTGCAGCAACCCTTGTCAATCGTCTGGTGAAAGAATCTGATTGAGAGCTTCCTTCTCGAAAGACAGCGGCCCGTGGTCTTCCGGCAGAATCGTAACTTTCATACCCACAAAGGCATAATTGTCGCGCAGATGGATGATATCTTCGTCCAGCAGCCGGATACAGCCTTCACTGCCCCGGCCGACCTTCAATGATTCCCGGTTGTTCGTACTGCCGTGAATCCCGATGCTGGAGTGACCCGGTACGGCCAGGCGCATGAACCAGCGTCCGTACGCTGGAATCGAGCCTCTCCCGTCTCCGAAATCATGATGCCAGGAGGAGGCATCCTGAATCTGGGTAATGGAGAAAGGCGGCCCGGGATAGGATTCCGGAGTCTTATTGTCTCCGCGCACCTGTTTCTGGCCCCGGTTCTTTGCTATGCACACCGGATAGGAGGCGAGAAGGACCGTGTCGGGCCCCTGGACCTCATACACATTCAAGTGCTCCGGATGGACTTTGGATATCACGATGAAGCATTTTTCCCGGTCCTTCGGGGAAGCGAGGACCCTCTTCATCGGTATGCCTGACTCATCAAGCTCGAAAAAGAAATTCTGTATAACAGGCGCAAGCGGAGCAACGTCTTTCTTTTCCCGGCTATGCCCCCCGCAGAAAGTAAGCTGGGCAAGGAAAAGGACAGAGAAAAAACAGGTAATCAGTCTCATTGTACAATTGAAGCAAACTCAAGTTCTTAAACAAAAATAGCGAATTGTTTCCGGTAATCCTACGGATTGGAATCTTTTTGAAGTCTCGCCATGCCGAAGGCTCGCGACAATCCTTCCTCTTGCCGGAAACGGAACGTGTGGGAAGAATCGAAAAAAAACATTATCTTTCGAACTGTTATGAAACGAATTATATTGACAATCATCGCCCTTGTCGGCTTTATGTCCGGCCTGGCGGCCCAGGAGGACAGCCTGCGGTTCAGCGTGGGCGGAAAAGTTGTGGACGCGGCCACCGACGAGGCCCTCCGTGGCGTGGAGGTCCTGATTCCGGGACGCAACTACGCCACCGTCACCAATGCCGACGGAAAGTTCACGGTGAAATCCGACGCCCCCGTCACCGAGCTGCGATTCTCCCATCTCGGCTATAAAAGCGTCACCCTCGCCCCGGAAGGCAGCTCCGTAACGGTGCGGCTCCAGGGAATCTCCATGCCCCTCGACCCTGCCATGATTGTCTCCGCAGAGCCGGAAAGGCTTGTGGGAGAGGCCATACGCAGGGTCAAGCAGAACTATATGGACAAGGATGAGCTTCTTATGAGCTTTTACCGCGAGACCCTTCAGAAACGGAACCGTTATATCTATGTCAGCGAGGCGGTCGCGAAGGTGTTCAAGACCCCTTACAAGTTCGGCGTGCTGAGGGATGCGGCCGGCCTTGACAAAAGCCGCGTGGTGGTCAGCAACCGCAGGAGGGACACCGTCAGCGTCGTCTTTCTCGGCGGCCCCACCCTTGCCACGAACTTCGACGTGGTCAAGAACGACGGCATCCTCCTGAGCGAGTACGAGATGAGGAACTACGTCTTTTCCATGGCTCCGCCCGTTTCCATCGGAGGCAGGATGAATTTCGCCGTAAAATTCCGCCCGATTGCCGTGGCAGACGTGCCCTATCCGCTCTACAGCGGCACACTGTATATTGATTATGAGACCCTTGCATTCTCAAGAGTCGAGATGACGATGGATATGGGAGACGAGGAAAAGGTCATCCGGGACATTCTTGTCCGGAAGCCGGCCGGCCTGCGTTTCCATCCCAGGGAGGTGAGCGTCGTGATGACCTACCGGCAGGACGGCGACAGGTGGAGGCTCGGCTATGCCCGCGTGACCATGCGCTTCTCCTGCGACTGGCGAAAGCGCCTTCTGCACACCAATTACTCCTGCATCAATGAACTGGTAGTGACCGGAGTAAGCCCCGAAGCCACCCAGATTCCGAGGGAGAGGCAGTTCCGCTCCCGCGACGCCCTCAGCGAAAAGGCCGAGTACTTCTCGGACCCCGACTTCTGGAAGGACTACAACATCATCGAGCCCTCCGAAAGCCTGGAGCACGCCATCGACAGGCTGAAAAAGCGATAGAAGGGCCCGGAAACCGAAAAATAGCTGGAATATCAATCCGATTTGGTAATTTTGTACCCTTAATGAAAAGTCTTATGTCAAATAGATTCACAGCCACCGTTCTCGCAGCCGTCATGACGGTTGTCTGCTCCGTCGCCTGCATGGGGCAGGACAGAACCCCCAAGGGAGTCCCCGTAGAAATGGACAAGGCCATGTTCCTTTCCAGAATCGCCGACTACAAGAACAGTCCTGACGAATTCAAGTACCTCGGCGACAAGCCTTCCGTCATAGATTTCCACGCCACCTGGTGCGGCCCCTGCAAGAAAATGGCCCCGGCCATAGACGAGCTCGCCCGCGAGTACAAGAACAAAATCCACGTTTACAAGATTGACGTGGACAAAGAGCCGGAAATCGCCGCCCTTTTCGGCATCCAGAGCGTTCCAACCCTCATTTTCATTCCCATGAGCGGAAAGATTTCGGGCTCCGTCGGGGCGATGAGCCTGGACGGATTGCGAAACACCGTAGATACAGTCCTGTTGGAGAAGTGATTAGCGGAGATGAAGGTCCTTTTCGTGGTGAATCCTCTTTCCGGAGGTAAGGATAAGGGAAAAATCGTAGAACGGATAAAGGAGGGGTGCATCCATCCCTGCGAGGTCGTTTACACGGAAAGGCCGGGCCATGCGACGCAGCTTGCGGCGGAAAGCGACTCCGACGCCGTTGTCGCGGTTGGAGGTGACGGGACGGTCAGCGAAGTGGCAAGGGGTCTTATCGGCTCCCGCAAGGCTTTCGGAATCATTCCGTGCGGCAGCGGAGACGGTCTTGCCCTTCACCTTGGAATAAGCCGCAATCCCGGAAAGGCGATTCAGACCGTCAACTCCTTCAATACCACGAGAATGGACTACGGTCTGTTCGGAGACAGGCCCTTTTTCTGCACGACGGGAGCCGGGTTCGACGCCGAAGTTGCCTGGAGATTTGCACAGGCAGGCACAAGAGGGCTGTGGACCTACATCTCCGAGGCTTGGAAAACATGGAAAAACTTCACTCCCGACACTTATGAAATCATCGTTGACGGCAGTCTCTGGACGGGTCCTGCCGTGATGGTGACAGTGGGGAACGTGAACCAGTGGGGCAATCAGGCCAGGATAACCTCCCTCGCTTCGGTGAAGGACGGCCTTCTGGATGTTGCCGTCGTGGAACCGTTCCACACCGTGGAAATACCCGTCCTCGCGGCCAAGCTCCTGGATGGCAGGGCCCATACCAGCCGCCGCACGAAGATGTTCAAGGGACGCCATGTGGAAATCCGCCGCACCGCCGAAGGCCCGGCCCACATTGACGGCGACCCTTTCATGGCAGGCAGGACCCTCGTCTTCGACATCGTTCCCTCCGCCCTTGAAGTAATAATTCCCGAAAACAGGAAAATATGAAAAAGTATAAAGTTTCAGACTGGTTCTGGTTTTTTGCCCCGCGATTCATGTGCCTGGCCCTCGTACTGGGGCTTTTGGTGAGAATAGCGCTGGTCTTCCATCCGGTGACGGTTGTGGACTGGGGAATCTGGGACTGGGTGAAAATCGTAGTTCTCGGTATCCTCAACGACGTGGCTTTCAGCATAATAGCCCTTGTCCCGGCGTTTATTGTCTATACCTTCCTCACAGACGACAAATACAAAAAGCCCTGGGGATGGGCCTTCTACGGCCTTTTCACCTTACTGACGGCCTATATCCTGTTTTTCAATGACATAACCGACGAATACGGCGGTCCTATGCCGAGGATTGTGAACGGCATCCTCGCCTTCCTTTGGGTCTGCTTCACGATCAAGCTCCTTGTTCCCGGCATCCGCAAGGGCTGGAGAAGGGTGGCAATCTATATCGTGATGCTGCTCTACGCCATCGCCGCGATAACCATCGCCATATCGGAGGTCGTGTTCTGGAGCGAGTTCGGCGTGAGGTTCAACTTCATCGCCGTCGATTACCTTGTCTATACCAACGAGGTCGTCGGAAACATCATCGAGTCCTATCCCATGGTCCCCATGGTTCTCGGCATGCTGATTGTCTCCGGGGCAGTGGTGTGGCTGATGACAAGGGACAAAGACATAAGGGACAGCGGCAACCCTTCCTGGCGCAACTGGGCGGTGACCCTTGTCCTGCTGGCGGCAGGCTGTGCGGCGGCAGGCGGCTGGCTCCACCTCGGATACCGCAATTTCGGAGGCAAGAACACCTTCGCCACCCAGATACAGGAGAACGGCTGCTGGGACTTCCTGGAGGCCTTCTCCTCCAGCGAGCTCGACTACGAGCAGTTCTATCCCATGATTGATTCCGCGGACGCCACGGCCCTCAAAGACCGTCTGTGCGGCATGGAGGACGGGGTACGGAAGATACGCCACGAACAGGCTCCCCTCCGCAAAAACATAGTCCTCATTACCATAGAAAGCCTGAGCGCCGATTTTCTCACCCGCTACGGCTGCGAGGACGGCATCACCCCCTGCCTTGATACCCTGATGGAGAAGAGCCTCGTGTTCGACAATCTCTTCGCCACAGGCAACCGCACCGTCAGGGGCCTGGAAGCCGTCACCCTGAGCCTCCCCCCTTCCTCGGGTGAATCCCTTGTGAAACGCTCCGGCATCGAAGATTTCTTCTCCACGGGAAAAGTCCTCAGGGACAATGGCTACACCACCTCCTTCCTCTACGGAGGCGACAGTTATTTCGACAACATGGGCGCGTTTTTCTCCTCCTGCGGCTACGATATCATCGACAAGGGGGACTACGACCCTGACGCCATCGCCTTCTCCAATATCTGGGGAACCTCCGACGAAGATTCCTACAGGGAGGCCCTTTCCCGCTTCGACGCTTTCCACGCCGAGGGAAAACCCTTCTTTACCCACATAATGACCATCTCCAACCACCGGCCCTACACCTACCCCGAAGGAAGAATCACCTACGAAGGTAACCCGATGTCCCGCCGCGCCGCCGTGAAATACACCGACTGGGCGATAGGAGATTTCATCGCGAAAGCTTCGCAGAAGCCCTGGTTCTCCGAGACCGTTTTCGTCATACTCGCCGACCACTGCGCATCTTCCGCCGGAAAGACCACACTTCCCCTGGAAGGATACCACATCCCGGCCCTTATATACTCCCCCGGATTCATCCAGCCCGGGTACGTGGACAAGGTCTGCTCCCAGATCGACCTCATGCCCACCCTTTTCAATCTCCTGCGGTTCTCCTACGACTCGAAGTTCTACGGCTGCGACATCCTTTCCCCCGATTTCAAGGAAAGGGCCTTCATGGCAACCTACCAGGACCTCGGATACTACTCTGGAAATGTGCTCACCGTCCTTTCCCCGGTCCGCAAGGTACGCCAGTCCCTCGTAGAAAAAGACGGCAGGAGCTATAAGGAGACCCTCCTGGAGAAAACGGAAGAAACGGCCCTCAAAGAAGCCCAAGCCTACTATCAAAGCGCCAATCTGCAATATAACTAAACCCACCGATTCATGAAGGAAAAACTCAAAAGCCACAAAAGCACCGTAGAGGCGCTTGTTTTCCTCGCATTGTTCATAGGCGTTTTCGGCATCCTGGCCCGGTATATGGGAGGAAAGAACCTCCTCGGCACCATCATGCACACGGCCCACGACCTTCTCCTCAACACGGTCTTCTACCTCATGGGCATCACCGTCCTCACCGGAGCCCTCAGCAAGCTGCTGAGCGAGTTCGGCGTGGTTTCCCTCCTGGAAAAGGTCCTCAGGCCCCTTATGAAGCCCCTTTTCAACCTTCCCGGAGTGGCTGCCCTCGGAGCCGTGATGACCTTCCTTTCCGACAACCCGGCCATCATAGCCCTCGGCAAGGACAGGACCTTCGCGTCCTTCTTCAAGAAATACCAGCTCGTGTCCCTCACCAACTTCGGCACGGCCTTCGGCATGGGCATGGTGGTCATGCTCACAATGGTCACCTTCGGCCACACCGGAGCCGCCTTCATCGGCTTTTTCGGCGCCGTCTGCGGCTCGATAATCTCGACCCGCCTGATGCAGAGGTTCACCCTCAGGGCCTATCCCGATATGGCTGAGCCCGTCCTTGAAGAAGAGTCCGGCGAGAAACAGGCCGCAGTAGAAGAAAAGAAGGACAGCCTCTTCATGAGGTTCCTCAACGCCATCCTCGACGGAGGCAAGAACGGAGTGGACCTCGGGCTTCAGATTATTCCCGGAGTGCTCATAATCACAACTTTCGTGATTCTCATAACCTTCGGCCCCAATGCCGACACGGGGACCTACGACGGCGGCGTGGGCCAGGGCGTTCCCGTCCTTCCCTGGCTGGCGGAGAAAATCCACTGGGTGTTCGAATGGCTGTTCGGCTTTACTGACATGAGGCTCATAGCCTTCCCGATGACGGCCCTCGGAGCCGTAGGCGCCGCCCTCGGCCTTCTCCCCACCTTCAATGCAGCAGGCTTCTTCGACGGCAACGCCATCGCTGTATGCACGGCCATAGGAATGTGCTGGAGCGGCTTTCTGTCCACCCACACCGCCATGCTTGACTCCCTCGGCTACCGCAAGCTCATTTCAAAGGCCATAGCGGCCCACGGAATCGCGGGACTCTGCGCCGGAGTAATCGCGCATTTCGCTTATATCCTCATTTTCTAAACCCAGCCCAGGGAATCGGTATTCCCGGCCAGCCAGACGGTGTCTCCGGGACCGAAGACGGTGTCCGGACGGGGATTGGTGAGAAAGTCCCCGTCATGGAGGACGCTGATTATCATGCAGCCGCTTTCCCTGAGATTCAGCTCCCCGAGGGTCTTTCCGACAAGGAAGGAATCTTCTTTAAGAACCGTTGAAACCACTTGGAAATCAGAATCCTCGGCAGATTTGGGATAGGTTTTGACCGAGTCCTCCATCATGCTTCTCAGCGCTGAAATCTGCTTCGTGGTGCCCACGGCCAGAATCCTGTCGTTGGGATAGAGCCTCGTACCGCCGCCGGGGATGACGAAGGAGCGGGAGCCGCGGGTGATTTTTATTATATTGGCCCCGGAAAGGGACCTCAGAGGCAGGTCTTTAAGGGCCCTTCCGGCAAAGCTGGAATCGGGCGAGAGGACAAGCTCCTCCAGATGGACGTCGTACCCCTTCATTTTGCCCCTGACGGCATTGGTCACGGGAGCCCTCCGGCGCTCAGCCTCTTCCTTGTAGTTGAGGTTGGAGATGAATCTCTTTTCGAAGGTGTCGTACTTCTTGAAATAGTGTTTCGCCATCACGAAGAAGACAAAACCGAAGATGACTATCAGCACCGCCACCCAGCCCGCGAGATGGATGTGGCGGGAGATGACGGCCATGACGAAACCTATCGCGATGAAAATTTTCGAAAGGGTGAGACCGAGGAGGGGCCACATATTGCCCGTTTTCTTTTCCAGCAGCCGTTTTTCAGCAAGCCTCTCATTGTTCGACGCGATGGCTATCCCGTAGAGGAAGGGACTCATTAGAATCAGGGGAAGTCCAAGGGAAAGCATTGAAATCCAAGTCTTTCCAATAGAAGGAAGGAACTTTGCCACAAGGGGGTCCAGCACCTTGGAACAGACTATCATAAGGGCCGTCAGAATCACGCCGTAGATGAGGATTCTGGTGAGCCAGCCGGTGAGGATGGTTTTCCAGTCGCTTCTTTCATCGGAGCTGCTGCCGGAAATCTGCTCCGGATGGTCGATTCTCGAGAGGATGTTCCTCGGCAGCTTCTTTTGGAGGAAACGGTAAACCGGGTCGGAAAGTTTTATGTAATAAGGGGTTGTGAATATCGTGATGACGGAGACCGCGATGATGACGGGATAGATGAAGCCTCTCATGACGCCGAGGCCTACGCCGACGCTCGCGATGATGAAGCCAAATTCACCCAGCTGGGCAAGGCTGAAGCCCGTGTGGACGGCATTGTCGAGGTTTCCTCCACTGAGAATGACGCCGACGGCGGAAAAGACGATATGGGTAAGCACGACCACGGCGGCAAGAATGAGGATGACTCCCCAGTGCCCGGCTATGACTTCCGGGGAAATCATCATTCCGACGGAGACGAAAAACACGGCGCCGAAAAGGTCCTTGATGGGGCTTATAAGCTTGTTTATCCTCTCGTTTTCAAGCGTTTCGGAGAGAATGGAGCCCATCATGAAAGCGCCGAGCGCAGAAGAAAAGCCGGAGGCCGTGGCAAGGGAAACCATTCCGAAGCAAAGGCCGAGGCTCACAATGAGGAGAATCTCGTCGTTGATATATTTCTTCGTCTTTTTCAGAAGGGTCGGGATGACATAGATGCCCACCACGAACCAGAGGATGAGGAAAAAGAGGAGTTTGGCAAGGTTGACGAGCATCTCCCCTCCCGAGAACTGGTTGGAAATGGCCATGGTGGAAAGAAGGACCATGAGAAGGATGGCGATAAGGTCCTCAACCACCAGGGTGCCGAACACTATGCCCGCATAGGGCTTTTTCATGAGGCCCATCTCCCCGTAGGATTTGATTACCACCACCGTCGAAGACATCGACAGCAATCCTGCAAGGAAAATGCTTTCCATGACGGTCCAGGACATGGCCTGTCCCAGGATGAATCCCGTCACGAAGACACCGAGAAACTTGCTCCCGGCGGTCATGAGGGCCCTGCTCCCCACTGCCAGAAGCTTTTTGAAACTGAATTCCAGGCCGAGGCCGAACATCATGAAAATTATTCCGATGTCGGACCACTGGTGGACGGATTCGGCGCTCGAGACCCCGAACCATCCGAGGTTGGGACTGATAATGAATCCGGCAAGGATGTACCCGAGGATTGAAGGCTGCTTGAGGGCCCTGCAGATGATGGTGAAAATCC
>CAMOVV010000006.1 GCA_946627685.1 uncultured Bacteroidales bacterium | reverse complement strand
GTCATGATTGCCCCAGCAGATAGCAAAGGGAACCCCGGACTCGGCGATGGGCTTCAAAAGGATCTCGAAGGAAGCCATGTCCATATTGGTGTAGATGGTGTCGCCGGTGTGGATGATAAGGTCCGGCTTTTCTATGGCGATATAGTTCCTTATGTCGTCGAGCATGGGGTTGCTGAGCTCGGGCTTGCTGGAAATATAATGGGTGTCGGTAATCTGCAGAATCTTGAATTTCCCGTCGGGACGGAATTTCAGGATGGGACCGGCCTTTGACGAGAGCATCACCCGGTCATTTTTCTTCTCGGCGGCGATGGCGTTTGCTCCCCCGGGAAGCATCGCGGCCCCGGCCAGCATTCCACCGGCAGCCAGAAAGTCTCTTCTTGATATCTTTTTCATATTCACTTATTTATTGATTATCATCCTGGTTAGAACCTATATGGACGTTCCGCTTCAAGAGTGTAGCCCGGATAAACCTTCACAAGCGCCACCCCGTGGGGCGCGACCTCCGTTTCCCACCTGTCCCATTTGTCCTTCAGATGGGCCACATCTTCCTGCCTCCAGAGGTCCCGGACGGGCAGGACGTCTTTATTGAGGACACCTTTCACCTCCATCACGCCGGGAAATACATCGGGAAGGGTTTCAACCGGAGCGGTTTTCGGCCTGCCGCAGGCCGCGACAAGCACGATGGCCGACGAGAGGCAGAATGTGCAGAACAGTTTCATGGTATCTTGCTCTTGTCAGTCAATCTTGCGGAAGAGGTTAGGGTCCCTCGGCATCAGGGGGTCGATGCCGTGGAGGGCGTCAAGTTCGTGACCCTCTACCATGGTGTGCCCAGCATCGATGAGGCAGACTATTACCTTGTCCTTGTAGTTGCGTTTCACGAGGACTTCCTGCTTCTCCCTTTCGAAGGGCTCGCCGACGATCTGCCACTCCATCCAGCGGAGCATTTCGGTGTCCGTGAACATTATGTCCCTGGCGGTGACGTCAAAGGCGGCGACCACTTTGTTGAAAAAGCGGAGCGTGTGGGTGAAGGGAACGTCCCCCGAGTTGCCTCCGTCATGGATGCCGTGGAACAGGAAGAGCTTGCTGTCCTTGCGGAGCTCAACGGGGACGTCCATAAGGATGGGAGAGCGCCTCATGGCCTCCTGTTTGTCGAGATAGGGGGTAAAACCCTCCCTGGCGACCCCGGAGGTGGCCTGGTCTATCATGTGGCAATAACGGTCATACTCCGGACGGCCCTTGCAGGCATAGTAGTAGTCGAGGATGTCGGTGATGGAAGACCAAGCCGTGAAGGTCTTTATCTTCCGCTGAAGCCTCATGTAGCAGAAGAGCGTGGCCGTGCCTCCGCCGCTGCCGCCGATGATGTGGATTTCATTCTCGTCCACGTTCCCGTGCGCGATGGCATAGTCTATCGCATCATTAATGTCACTGAGGACAAGGTCGCTGCACATGGCCTCGGGACGCTCGTTGGGCCCACGGAAGTCGGGGCTGATGAAATTGACGTCCTCCTTTATAAGCTGCTCGAAAAGAGGCCTCTCCGGAACGTCATAATGGGCGCTCCAGGCATGAAGTCGCACGACCAGCGGACGCGGTGCCTTGGATTTGGCCGCATAGAACCTTGCCGGCTGCATCTGCCCGTCCGCCGAAGACTTGATTTGCACCACCTTCGATTCGGCCGGCCAGTCATTCCCGTCATAGGCGGCCGCAGAAACGGCAGCAAACATGCACGCAAGCGCAACGATCAGAAATCTTTTCATATGAAGTTGTCCTTTCTTTTCTTGTAATTACATCGTCCAGTCATAACTGTACCAAAAGGGATTGACCGGGCCCCGTGCCGGGGCGGGACTGCCGAATATCCTTTCAAGCGGCTCCGGCCAGCGGCCCTCCTGCAAAGGTATCAAAATAAGTTTTCCTCCGAAAGACTTCACTTCCCCGGCAGGATAATTCAACGGACTCATCGTCTTCTTATGGCCCACTCCGGCCACAAGACTGTTGTAACTCAGATATATGCGCCCTCCTAAGACCTCGGCGGAAATGTCTGCCCCGTCGGAGAGTATCGCCAGCCCGTTCCCCTTTTCATCGGTGACGAGGGCCACCTGCACCCCGGTACGGTTGCCGTTGAAGTCCAGGTCGCCTTTAATTTTTTCATGGATGCCGAAATACTCGTACCCCTTCTTATCGGGCCAGACAGGGAATGGTCCGTCCCCTATCCACCGGAACACCGTCGCCTCCTCCGGAAGAGCCCATGACACCCCGGCCTCAAGGAAATATCCGGTCGCCGTGACCGGCTCCACGTTGAAATCCAGGCCGATGGCCCCGCCCCCGAGAGGCTTGAAACGGTAATCCGCCTTGAAATGCTCCGTCACATAGGGATAATTCCTCCAATACACCGCCTGCGCCTCGGAGACACCGCCCTTTTCCTCAACCTCGACCGCCTTCGCCCCGAAAAGGAACGGCTCCCAGTAATAGTCTTTCCCTCCGAAATGCCTGTCTCTCACGGTGACATCGGCCAGCATAGGCGCCCTGCCCGCCCTGACAAGGGGGACAAGGTCCCGGACGGGATGCTCCTCAACGCCTGAAAGCGAGGACAGAATCTCCTCTTTCAGGAGCCCGGCGGCCCCCGGAGCGGTCAGATTGATATCATGACGGTGTATATCCCTCCCCTGCGCATCGGTAAATTCCATCCTCAGGGTCCATATATCGCAGCCGGGATTCGCCGGAGCCTTCACGGGAAGGACGACGGAAACCGTGTCGTGGGGCGCGCATCTCAGGGAAAGGCTTCCAGACGAGATTCTCCCGTTGTTTTTGAAAAGAGTCCACTTCCCGGCCACGGTAGAGAGGTCCAGGAAGTCATATTGGTTGTACACCTGCACCCTCAACTCTTCTCCCGGGGCGGCGGAAAGGCTCTTTTCGACAATCTGCACGGGAGAATAAACAGCCTTCACCAGCCACCAGTCGGCCTGGGGCGTACGGTCGGCATAGACAATGCCGTCGCAGCCTTCGAGGGAGGCGGCAAAATAGCGGGTCGGACTTATCCACGCATCCGTCGTAAGGGAAGTCCTGTCCACGGGGAGGACGCTTTCGTTGATTATTCCCTGATCCTGGAAATGCCATACGGCACCGCCCGCAATGTCGGGTCGGCGGAACATTTCTTTCCAGATTTCAGCGAAATCCGTCCCGAAAGAAAGCCCCAGGGAATGAGCGTATTCCGTAGCGAGATAAGGCCTGGAGCCGCCCTTCCAATCCTTTAAGTCCTTAAGGTTGGGATAGTGCCTGCAATAGAGGTCGGCGATGCCGGGAAGGTTTTCTGCCGTGCCAGCATAGGCGATGAGCCTGGTCTTGTCGAGTTCCTTTACGCTCTCCGCCGCCTTTACGGACGAGGCGCAGATGTCATTCTCGTTCCCTATTCCCCAGATAATCACGCAGGGATGGCTGCGGTCACGAAGCACGGTAGCCCTGGCGCGGGACACCAGATTGTCAGCATGGACGGTGTCGGCCTTCCTCCAGAAATGGAAGGAAACCTCGTCGAGAACATAGATTCCGACGCTGTCGCAGATTTCCAGCTTCCTCTCGTCCGGAGGGTAGTGGCAGCATCTTAAGAAATTGATATTCCCTTCCTTCCACATTTTCACATCCCTCAGCATGCTTTCCTCTGAAAGGGTTTTTCCCGTGTAGGGGTCAAGGTCGTGGGAGTTCACGCCGCGAAGCTTAAGGGGCGAACCGTTGAGCATAAGTACCCCGTCTTTTACCGATATCTCCCTGATTCCCACTTTTTTCCTTATTGTCTGAACGGTTTTCCCGCCCTTTCTCAACTCGGCGGAAAGGGTGTAAAGGGAAGGGGTCTCCGCGCTCCAGAGTTCCGCCTTGGAGACCTGGAAGCCGAGCCTGGCGGAAGGCCCTGAAACCTTCACCGTCTTTGACGAAACCACCTTGCCGGAAGGCGACAGGAGCCTCGCGTAAACAGAATGGCCGTCAAGGCTCTTCCCTTCCAGGGACAGATCCGCCTCAACCAGGCCCCGGCCCTTTCCCGGAACCTTCGTACTGACGAAACAATCACTTATGAAAGTATCGGGGAACCACATGAGGTCCACGCTGCGGTATATCCCGGAAAGGGCCCAGTTGTCAAATTTATCAAGAAGATAGTAGGGGCTGCGGGTGTCCGCGCGGACGGCGATTTCGTTCCGCTCCCCGGGCCGCACAAGGTCCGTTATCTCGAAACTTGCGTCATTCGCGGCGCTGTCCCACCTTCCTGCCTCCTTTCCGTTGACCCAGAGCCTGTATGAGTACAGTACCCCGCCGAAACGCACGAATATGCGGCCGCCGGCCCAGTCCTCAGGAAGGTCAAAAGTCCTCTTGTAAAGCCCAGACTGCGACGGTACGACTCCATAGGTCGGCTCCGAAAAACCCTGCATCTCCCAGCATCCGGGCACCTTTATGTCGCTCCACGAAGAGACGTCGAACCCCGCCGTGTAAAAGACCGTGTCCGCCGCCTCCCTCAGGCCGTCAAGGACCACTTCCGGCTCGTCGAACCGCTCCGGAAGCACGGGTTTCCCGTTCAGCAGGCGGAATTTCCATGTTCCGTCAAGGGAAAAAGTCTTACGGGCTCCTGAAAGGGGCGTATTCTTCCCGATGCCATCGTATGCGGCGATGAAAAATGAAAGGACGGAAGACAAGCCGAACAGCAATAGTTTTGATGGGACCCTTTTCATGTCACGAATATAAAGGTTTGAGTTTCAGGGCATTTTGACAAATATACACAATTATCGTCAAATAACGGCCTGATTTTATTAAATTTGTCTGCGTTCAACTCCTATTTATTTAGCTGGATATGAAAAAACACGGTGTTCTTCCCCTTCTGAGCCTGCTGCTCTGCCTTCCCCTTTTCTCCCAAAACCTTGAAAAGGATTTCCAAAATCCTCCGATGGAATACAGGCCCTATGCCTGGTGGCATTGGATGGGCCCGATTACCAACTACATGTCCATCATGAACGACCTCGAAGCCATGAAGGAAGAGGGGCTGGGAGGAGCCACCATCCTCAACATAACCTCACAGGTGAGGGAAAGTTCCCATCCCATGCCCAACGTGTGGTGGCCCTGGCAAGGGTACAGAAGCGCAACCTATTGGGAGACACTGACCTTCGCCTGCACTGAAGCAAGGAGGCTCGGCCTCGACCTGGGCCTGCACAACACCCCAGGATATTCCACACTCGGAGGGCCTTGGATTGACTCGGAAGACAAGGGGATGCAGCGCCTGGTGTCGAGAGATACGCTGGTGGGCGGAGGCAGGGTTTCACTGAAAATGGAGGTTCCCGTCCTTCCCCCCTACTCCAGCTGGGGAGCCGTGGGACAGACGGTCCCGGATGAATACGAGGATATCGCCTATCTGGCCGTAGGGGAAGGCGGAACGGTGGATATCTCCTCTTTCGCCGACAAGGAAGGGAATATAGAATGGGACGCTCCGAAGGGAAGCTGGAGGATTTTCAGGATAGGGCACGCCTGCACCATGGCCAGGCCCCATCCGCTGCCGGACAATATAATAGGGCAGGCGATGGAGGTGAGCAAGCTGGACAAAGACCTTGTCAACTATCACTGGGACAACGTGCTCGGACCGCTTAAAGAGCGTATCGACGACAGAATCGGCCGCGGCCTGGGCCATATTCTCGTGGACAGCTACGAGTGCGGGGACCAGAACTGGTCCAAGACTTTCAGGGAAGATTTCATAAGGCTAAAGGGTTACGACCCGGTGCCCTGGCTTCCGTACGCCGCGGAGCCCGGATTGGAGGCGCCCCTTGCCGACCGCTTCCGCTTCGACTATGCCGATGTCGTCTCCCGCCTTTATCTTGAAAACTGCTGGAAGGTGTCGAAGCAAAGAGTGAACGATGCCGGGATGAAACTCTGCCACGAGGCCTACTGGGGGCCCTTCTCCACCGTCGCCGGAGCCGCCTCCGCCGATATTCCCATGGGAGAATTCTGGACCTTCGACAGCAACCATGTCGATTCCGATGTACCCGCGGGGGCAAGGGCCGGAGGACGCACCCTCATAGGGGCGGAAGCCTTCACCGGAATGCCGGAGAACAGCCGCTTCACCGAAGACCCGGCCTTCCTCCGAAAATACGCCGAAAGGGCCTTCGCCGCCGGCATCAACCGTCTCTACCTGCACCAGTGGGTGCTTCAGTGGTACGATACGGACTCCTACCGCTGGAAGCCCGGCCTCACCATGGGATGGTGGGGCACCCATTTCGGAAAATACCAGACCTGGTTCGAACCCGCCAAAGCCTTTTTCCGATATCTCTCCCGCACCCAGTACCTTCTCCGCCAGGGAGAGCAGGTGATTGACTTCCTGTGCCTTGACAAGCCTGCGGACGCCCTTTCCGACGCCGTAGCCACCTGCGACTTCCTCTCCGGGGACGTTTCCGTACGGGACGGCAGGATTGTCCTTCCTTCGGGCAGGACCTATGCCCTGATGGAATTCGGCGCCTCTGACACCATGCTTCCCGAGGTTCTCGAAAAACTTGGATGGCTCGTTGAGCAGGGAGCCGCCGTTGTCGCAGCAAAGCCCGTCTCCTCCCCCGGCCTTTCCGGATATCCCGGCTGCGACAAGGCCGTTGCTGAAAAGGCTGACGCCCTGTGGGCCAGGTTCGCAGGAAAGAGGATTTTCGCTTCACGCGAAGAAGCGGTGAAGGCCCTCCGGCTTGAGCCGGACTGGATTTCCGATGCCGCAGTCGTCCACAGGCGCTCCGGCGACACCGATATCTACTATATAGCGAACCTCTCCGACGAGGCTCGCACCGTGGAGGCTTCCCTCCGGATCAGCGGCAAACTTCCCGAGTTGTGGAACGCCGAGAACGGAACTTCCGCCCCCGTCCGTTCCTGGCATGAAGAAGACGGCCGTACCGTTGTCTCTGTAAGGCTCGAGCCTTGGCAGTCCAGGTTCATCGTCATGAGGAAGGCCCCCACTGCGGCACAGGTTGCTGAAGGACAGGCTCCCCGCCCGGAACCTGTCCTCCTGGCTTCCTCCGAGGCCTCGCCCGTATGGGAAGTCAGCTTCCGTCCAGCCTATGAAGAGGCTCCGTTTTCCGTAAGGATGAACGGCCTTCAGGATTTCTCCCTAAGTGAAGACGAGAGAGTGCGCTATTTCGCAGGAACTGCCTCGTTCAAGGGATCTTTCAACCTCAGGGAAAAGTCTGCTTCCACCGTTCTTGACCTCGGTGAGGTAAACGACATAGCCATCCTTAAAGTGAACGGGAGGTGCGTGGACACCCTCTGGTGCGAACCTTACAGGAGGGATGTCAGCGATTTTGTCAAGAAAGGCCGCAATGCCGTGGAAGTGGAAGTTTCAGTTAACTGGGCCAACAGGATGATAGGGGACGAAAGATTCCCCGCCGACTATGAAAGGGCTGATGACCGTGGAGAAATGGGCTACGGCCCCGATTCCTTCCCTGATTTCTTCAAAGGCGGGGACGACCGCCCGGAGCCTCGCAGAAAGAGCTTTGCCATGTGGAGCTATTGGCGGAAAGACGATAAGCCTCAGAAAGCCGGTCTCGCAGGCCCGGTCATGGCGCTGTCGTATTCCGGACCGGATGAATAGACCGGGCATTGCTTCTATGATGGAAAGACTGCTGCACGTACTGCTGAAATTGTCCTACGTGCAGCAAAAACAGGGCAAAAATGACGCACGTACTACAGAATCTTCAGTACGTGGTGCAGTGCGAGATTACGTCGGGGCGTCAGCCCAGCCTTGACAGGGCCTCTTCGACGGTCATGTCCTCGATGCGGACATCGCCGACGGAGCGGGGAACCACAAAGTGGACGATACCCCCTTCCGCCTTTTTGTCAAGAGTCATGGCCTGTTTGAGAGTGTCAAGGGGGAAGGGAAGCTCTACAGGAAGGCCGCAGGCCTCAAAATCTTTCCTCAGACTTTCTGCAAAGGCAGAATCGGCAAGGGAAGCCGCCTGGATGATACCTATGGCCACGGCCTCGCCGTGGGTTATGTCAAGGCCGGTCTTTCTGGCCTCATGCTCGATGGCATGGGCGAAGGTATGGCCGAGGTTCAGCTTCCTCCTTTCCCCGCCTTCGTTCTCATCCCTCGAAACCACGCCGGCCTTGACCGCCGCAGCTTCCATCACAAGTTCCTGAATATCCGCGCCGTACCCTTCGAAATCTCCGTTTTTCGCATAAATCTCCGAAAGAATCGACACCGCGCGGAGATAGTCGGGCCCCCCGCTGATTATGAAGGTCTTCAGAAGCTCGGCGCTCCCCCCTACAAATTCCCGGTACGGGAGGGACTCGAGGACTTCGGGACAGATGAAGGTAAACTCCGGCTGGCGAATCACTCCCAGCATATTCTTGTAATCCTTGAAGTTGACCCCGGTCTTGCCCCCTATTGCCGCGTCCACCTGGGAAAGAAGGGTGGTGGGAACGAAGGCGAAGCGGATGCCTCTTTTGTAGATGCAGGCGGTGAATCCCGCGATGTCGGTGGTGACACCTCCTCCCACGGCAAGAAGAAGGGCGTCCCGCCCGGCGCCGCATCCGAGGAGCCAGTCTTCCAGCTCCAGAACGGTGCCCATTGTCTTGCCTTCCTCGGAAGTCTCAATGGAGCAGACGCTTACAAGCCTGCCGGATGGTTTCAGGGCGTCACATATCCTTTCCGCCCAGACTTCCGCCCGCGAATCATATACGATGAAAATTTCCGGATAACCTTCGAGGAACTGCGCCACCTCCGCGGGTGTTCTACCCTGGAAGATACGGCTCGCGACCCTTCCTCCGATTGTCAGGTCAATGAAATTCATGGCCTCTTACATAGAGGATGGTGTGCGGTGGAATCCGATGGTGCCGCTCAGGACAAGGGTGGAATTGAGGCTGAGGCTCTTCTCGACTGGAGTCTCCTCCTCTATCATCTTCTTGAGCATGTTGAAACTCTGCTCCGCAAGGCCCTGGAGAGGCTGGATGATATGGGGAATGACAGGGTCATGAATGGCGTAGAGGTCGCTTTCGTCATAGCAGACGAAGGAAATATCCTTGGGAATGCTGCGGCCGAGTACGTTGGCGGCATTGATGGCATACATGGACAGGGCCTTGGTGGGGAGGAAAAACGCTTCCACGCCACGCTCGAAGGCGTCCTTGAAAATCGCAATGGCCTCATCCCTCGCCTTCACCGCGTCGTAGCTTATGGAATGGACGTTCATGTTCTTCTCCAGGCCGGCCTCGCGCATAGCCTTCATGTATCCGCGAACCCTCTCGGTGAGGGACGTTATCTCGAGGGAATATGTCAGCATCTCCACTTTCCTGCACCCCTTGTCGATGAGGTACCTTGCAGCCTGGATTCCGGCCTCCTCGTTGTTGACCAGCACCCTTCCGAACTCGTCTCCGGCGATATTCCTGTCGATGAGGACGATGGGAATGTTATAGCCGAGGGCCTTCTCGAGGACGGGCTCGCAACCGGCGCAAGGGGCCACGATGAGTCCTTCCACATTGTAACCTATCACGGTGTCTATCAGGTTGCCCAGCTTCTGGGTGCTCTCGTCGGAACTGGCGAAAAGAACGTTATATCCCGCCATGTAGGCGACATTCTCCAGATAGCGGCAGATGTCGGCATAAAAGGGATTGGCGATGTCCGGGATTATCAGGGCTATCGTGTGGGAACGCCCGCTGCGAAGGGAGGCGGCGGCATTGTTCTTCCTGTATCCCAGGCGTTTGGCCACTTCCAGGACCCTTGCCGCAGTCTTGGGGTTCACCGGGCAATCCAGCCGGCCGTCCTTTCCGACCTTTGCATTCATTACAAATGATACCAGAGTTACGGAGACCCCGGCTTCGCGCGCGACGTCGCGGATGGTGACCTTTTTGATTGCCATGATTGTTTCCCTTTTAGTTCGTGCATAAAAGTACATTAAATTTTTTATAAATACACAAATTTTATTAAACTTTTTTATAAAAAATTGGCGCCCGGGGTTTCCGGACGCCTGAAAAATTTATTCAACCCGCTGATTTTCAACAGGTAACTATTAATTATAAATTTTCAGCTTTTTCAACAGCCTTGAAATATTTATAAGAGCTGACTTTCAGTTCTCCGGCCGCGGCCTCGTCTATCACGACAAAGCCCCTTTCATGAACTTGAAGGGCGGAAAGGGTGACGTAGTGGCTGTAGGGGCCTTCTACACCGGCCTGGACGGCGCGGGCCTTCTTGGGGCCGAGGCAGAGGATAAGCACTTCGCGGGAATCCATCACGGTGCCTACTCCTACGGACATCGCCTGTTTGGGAACGAGGTTCATGTCTCCGCCGAAGAAGCGGGAGTTCACGATGAGGGTGTCTTCCGTGAGGGTTACGACCCTGGTGCGGGAATTAAGGGGGGAGAAGGGCTCGTTGAAAGCGAGGTGACCGTCTTCTCCGACGCCGCCGAGGAAAAGGTCTATCCCTCCGGCAGCCACGATGGCCTTCTCGTAGTCGGCACATTCTTTCTCAAGGTCGGGGGCGTTGCCGTCGAGGATATGGATATTCCCGGCGGGAATATCGATATGGTCGAAGAAATTCCTGTGCATGAAGGAGTGATAGCTCTCGGGATGGTCTTCGGCGATGCCGACGTACTCGTCCATGTTGAAGGTTATCACGTTCTTGAAAGATACTTCTCCGGCCTTGTTCATGCGGATGAGTTCCTTGTAGGTACCTATGGGGGTGGAACCGGTGGGAAGGCCGAGGACGAAGGGCTTGTCCGTGAGGGCGGCCTTCTCGTTTATCCTTTTGGCGATGTGACGAGCGGCCCAGAGGGAGGCGGCATCGTAGTTGTCTTTGATGATGACTTTCATTTTATTAATCCTTTTACTTTAACTTCAGGAACACCTCGATGGCCTGATACTCCGCCATGCCGAGTTCATTGTAGAGGCGGGCCGTATTCTGGGTGCGGTCTTCGGCCCTCTGCCAAAATTCCCTGGGGTCGTCTCCCGGGAAGGGGACGATATCCTTCTGGGAAAGATGGTGGAAGATGGCGTGCCTTTTTTCAATCATTTCGCCGGGGCTCAGGGGTATGGCCATGTCCACCCTGCCGAGCTCCCACTCCATCCAGGCGCCGCGGTAGAGCCAGATTGTGGTCCTCTCCAGCCAGTCGTTCCCTTCCATCTTCAGCTGGTCCAAGGCCTCCAGGGCCCCTTCCGTGCATACCCTGTGGGTGCCGTGAGGGTCGGCGAGGTCTCCGGCCATGTAAATCTGGTCGGGACGGACCTCAAGGATGAGATTCTTTATAATGTTGATATCCTGCTGGGTGGTAGGGTTTTTCTTCACTCCGCCCGACTCGTAGAAGGGAAGGTTGAGGAAATGGATGTTCTCCTCGGGCATTCCGAAAGAGCGTATCGCTCCCCTGGCCTCGCTTCGCCTTATGGCAGCCTTGATGGAAAGAAGTTTCTCAGGCTCAGGGGCTCCGGGCCTCTTGGAGGCGATAATTCCCCGTACCTCTTCCATCCTGTCGCCGAAGCCGAGCTCGCGGGCGGCGTCAATGTGCTGGACCACCACGTCGTCGTGGACGGCAAGGTCGCCGGAAGTCTGGTAGGCCACATGGACGTCATGTCCCTGATGGACAAGGCGGATGAGGGTGCCGCCCATCGAAATGACATCGTCGTCGGGGTGGGGAGAGAAGACCAGCACCTTCTTGGGGAAGGGCAGGGACTTCACGGGACGGGTGCTGTCATCGGCGTCCGGCTTTCCTCCGGGCCAGCCGGAAATAGTGTGCTGGAGGTCGTTGAAAACGTCTATGTTGATGGTGTCATAGGTGCCGTAGCAGTCGAGAAGTTCACCGAGGGAATTTTCAAGATAATCCTGCTGGGTGAGCTTGAGGATGGGTTTGTGCACTTTCTGGCAGAGCCAGACCACGGCTTTGCGGACAAATTTCCTGCTCCAGATGCAGGGCCCCACCATCCAGGGAGAGATGACCCTCGTGAGAAGGGACGCTCCGGCTTCGTCGGTGAAAACCTTAACGTTCATGTGCCTCTGCATGAAGGAGGCGGGACACATCGAAGACACTTCTCCTTCCACGACGTCACGCACGACCTGGGCCTTGTCCTCGCCCCATGCCATAAGGACAATCTCCCTCGCGCTCATCATGGTGCCGATACCCATCGTAATGGCCATCGAGGGGGTGTCCTTGACCTCGCCGTTGAAGTTGCGGGCCTGCCTCTTGCGGTTCTTGTAGGTCATCATCACGGTGCGGGTGGCGCTCTTCCACGAGCAGCCTGCATCGTTGAATCCTATCTGGCCCTGTTCGCCCATTCCCACGATGAGAAGGTCCATCTCCCTTGCCGCCGCATCGAAATTGGCGCAGTACTCGGAAATTTTGTCGGCAGGGACTGTTCCGTCCGGAATGTGGACGTTCTCTTTCAACACGTCAACCTTGTCCAGAAGGGCGTCATGGAGACGGCGGTTGCGGCTCTGCGGGGCGTCGGCCGACACGGGATAATACTCGTCGATGGAGAAAATCTCCACGTCGCGGAAGCTGACCTCCCCCCCCTTGTATTTGGTTGCGAGCCAGTTGTAGAGGGACACCGGGGTGGTGCCCGTGGAGAGGCCGAGCTTGAAGAGCCTGCCTTTCGAGGAGCCCTTGCGATGCTTGTTTATAGCGTTTATCACCAGGTCCGCGATGACTTCGCTTCCGTCCACGGAATCCTCGAATATCTCGGCTTCAATCTTTTCGTAACTATGGAGAATCTCCCGGGTGACTTCGTTCTCCTTCAGTCCCCCGTCTTTAGGCAAAGTGAAGTGCTGCATGCTTCGTCAACTGTTTTAAAGTTCCCTTTCGGAAATGCTGAAGGTGTCTCCCTGACGGAGGTCGCCGGTGGCGAGACCCTTCTTCAACCACCTGAGCCTCTGCTGGGCCGTTCCGTGGGTGAAGGAGTCTTCCACCACATAGCCCTGGGATTTCTTCTGGAGATAATCGTCTCCGATTTTGGTTGCGCAGGTGAGGGCTTCCATAAGGTCGCCGTCCTCGAGGGAACCGTACATTTTATTATCGTTGTAGGCCCAGACTCCGGCGTAGAAGTCGGCCTGCAGTTCTATCCTTACGCTGACCTTGTTGGCATCCGATTTCGACATTCTCGCCATCTGCTGGTGAGCCTGGCCGAGGGTGCCGAGAAGGTGCTGCACATGGTGGCCTATCTCATGGGCGATGACATAGGCGTATGCAAAATCGCCGTCCGCGCCGATTTGCGACCTCATGGACGTGAAGAAGTCAAGGTCGAGATAGATGGTCTGGTCGGCAGAGCAGTAGAAAGGACCGACGGAAGCGTTGGCGCTGCCGCAGCCGGAAGTGGTGTAGCCGGAATAAAGGACCATCCTGGGAGGAACATACTGGATGCCATACTGCTGAAGGACGGCCGTCCACACGTCTTCCGTGCCTGCAAGCACCCTTTTGGCAAAGGTGGCGAGCTCCTGCTCCTGCTGGGAGTACTCCCCGGGGGAAGCGGTCTGGGTGGTCGCCAGTCCGCCCTGGCTCTGCACATTGCTTATCACGTCGCCGAGGTTTCCTCCGAAGAGGAGGGTCAAAAGTCCGATGATTACAACACCGCCGAGTCCGAGGCCGGCCTTTGCGCCTCCCGACATCCTGCGGTCTTCGACATTTCTGCTTTCGCGTCTTCCTTCAAGATTCATGGTATGGGTTCTTTAATGATTCAATCCCACAAATATAAAAAACTTTTAGTGAATCATTACCGTCAATCCTGCCATGACAATCGACACCATGCTCATCAGTTTTATGAGGATGTTGAGCGAAGGGCCGGAGGTGTCCTTGAAGGGGTCTCCGACGGTGTCTCCGACGATTGAGGATTTGTGGTTTTCAGAACCCTTGCCTCCGAAATGTCCGTCTTCGATAAATTTCTTTGCATTGTCCCAGGCTCCTCCCGAGTTGGCGAGGAAGATGGCGAGGGTAAATCCGGCTCCGAGCGCTCCGGCAAGAAGACCGATTACGCCGGCAGGGCCGAGAACGACGCCCACGAGTATAGGGACGATGATGGCGAGCAGCGAAGGGAACACCATTTCGTGCTGGGCGGCCTTGGTGGAAATCATCACGCACTGCTTATAATCGGGACGGGCCTTTCCTTCGAGAATGCCCTTTATCGTCTTGAACTGGCGGCGCACTTCCACCACCATCTTGGCAGCGGCGCGGCCGACGGCGTTCATGGTGAGGCCGCAGAAGAGGAAGGCCATCATGGCTCCGATGAAAACGCCGACGAGGACGATGGGATTCATCAGGGAAATGTCATACCTGGACACGATGTCGGGAATCGTGGCCTTTGCCGCATCGACGCTTTCTCCCGCGACGGTGACAACCTGTTCCCCGAGGCGGTGGAGGCCGATTTTAATCTCTTCTATGTACGAGGCCAGAAGGGCGAGGGCGGTGAGGGCGGCGGAGCCGATGGCAAAGCCTTTGCCGGTCGCGGCGGTGGTGTTGCCGAGGGCGTCAAGCACGTCCGTCCTTTCCCTCACGACAGGGTCAAGCTCGCTCATCTGCGCGTTTCCTCCGGCATTGTCCGCAATGGGGCCGTAAGCGTCTGTTGCGAGGGTGATTCCAAGGGTGGAAAGCATGCCTACCGCAGCAATGGAAATACCGTAGA
>CAMOVV010000005.1 GCA_946627685.1 uncultured Bacteroidales bacterium | reverse complement strand
CCCGCCGCTGGAGCGACCGCTGGAGGATGATGAAGAAAGACGGCAAGACCGAGTCCGCGATTCTTGCCAGTTTCTCCGAGCCCCGGAGCATGAGGGTGTTCTCCTGGAGCAAGAAGGGCTATGTGGATACGACGATGACCCCGGACGATTCCATAAGGTACTACAAGGGAATCCTCCGCGCCGCCTTCCTTGGAATAGAGCCGGGCACGGGTCACGTGAAATTCTATGTCGGCGGCCCCAACTACCGCTATTTCAAGTATGACAACATTTCCCAGGGCAAGAGACAGGTGGGCTCCACGGTCAAGCCGTTCCTCTATACCCTTGCCATGCAGGAGGGCATGAGTCCCTGCTACCAGGTGGTCAACCTTCCCCAGACCATTATCGTCGGGGAAAACACGTGGACGCCCCGCAGTACGGACAAGTCTTCATGGATAGGGCAGACGGTCACCCTGAAATGGGGCCTCACCAACAGTTCCAACAACATTTCCGCCTATCTGATGAAGCAGTTCGGCCCCCGCGCCATGGTGGAAATGATGCACAAGATGGGTATCAAGAGCCATGTGGAGGAAGTGCCTTCCATCTGCGTCGGGTCCACCGACCTGTCCCTGATGGAAATGGTCTCCGCATACAACACCTTCCCTTCGAGGGGAGTATATGTGAGCCCCATGTTCGTGACAAGGATAGAAGACAACCAGGGCAACGTCCTCTCGGAATTTACCAGCACCCAGCGTGAAGCCATCGGCGACCGCACCGCCTACACCATGGTCTCCCTCATGAGGGGGGTCGTGGACGGAGGCACCGGGTCCCGGCTCAGGTTCCGCTACCAGCTTAAGGGAGAAATCGCCGGCAAGACCGGCACCACCAACGACAACGCCGACGGATGGTTCATCGGATACACTCCGACCATTACCGCCGGGGTCTGGGCCGGAGCCGAAGACCGTCAGGTACACTTCCAGTCCGGTTCCCTCGGCCAGGGCGCGAACATGGCCCTGCCCATCTGGGGAATCTTCATGAGGAAGGTCATTTCCGACGGTTCCCTGGGGGTGTCAGAGAACGACAGGTTCATCGCTCCCGCGGGAGGCGGGGCCAGTCTCGACTGTTCTTCGGCGGCGTCCTCCTCCGGAGACAGCCAGTCCCAGACGCAGGAAAATTATTATTTCGACTAGAATAGTGTCAGCTTATGGCAGGTTATACGAGAATAGCGGTGATTTACGGGAGTGATTCCTCCGAATGGGAGGTGTCATGCCGCAGCGGGGAGTACGTCGCTTCCCGGATTGATATTACCAAATATGATGTCTATGAGATATTTGCGCGTTTCGGCAAGTGGCAGCTGACCGCTTTCCGCAAGCGCAACTCGATGAGGGTGCCCCTTCCCGAAGGGTCCCGTCCCGAAATAGACAAGACGGATTTCTCCGTGACGCTCTATGGCGAAAAGGTCAAGTTCGACTTCGCCTACATCATGCAGCACGGAAAGCCCGGGGAGACCGGCCAGATTCAGGGTTATTTCGAGATGCTGGGCATCCCGTTCAGCACCTGTTCCGCCTTTGTCTGCGCCGTGGCCTTCGACAAATATGCCTGCAAGTGCTATCTTCGCGACGAAGGCATCGTGAAGCTCGCTCCCGAGGTGTTTTTCCGCCAGGGCTGCGATGTCGAGGCCCTTTCCGAGACGGCTGTATCCACCCTCGGCCTTCCCCTTTTCGTTAAACCGACGGGGGCCGGCTCCAGTTTCGGAATGACACGGGTCGAGAAGGCGGAAGACCTTCCCCAGGCCGTCCGTTTCGCCTTCAGCGAAAGTCCGACGGTGATAGTAGAAAAGGGGATTCCCGGAGAGGAGTTCACCTGTGCGGCCTACACCGACGGGGGAGAGGTCAAGACCCTTCCTATCATCCAGATTGTCACGAGCAACGATTACTTCGACTACGACGCCAAATACAACGGCAACAGCGACGAAATCTGCCCTGCGCCGGTTTCCGAGGAAATCTCCTCCCACATTCAGGAGACCACCAGGAAGATTTACCGCCGGATGGGATGTTCCGGCCTTGTCCGCATGGACTACATCCTCGCTTCCGACGGACTGTATTTCCTCGAAATCAACATCATCCCCGGTATGACCGGAGCCTCCCTCGTCCCGAAGATGGTAAAGGCCGCCGGAATGGACATAACCGATTTTCTCGGGACCGTCATTGAAAACAGCTGACAATGCTCCTGTCCGAGATGTTGAAAGAGGGGATTGCCTCTCTTGAAAGGCTGTATTCCACTGCGGAATCCAGATCCATAATGCTCATGCTCTGCGAGGCCAAGATAGGCACGCGGAGCTATACCCATATCGTGGAGCCCGAGTTTGAAATCAGCGACGCCCAGGCCTCCCTCCTGAGGGAGAACCTCGAAAGGCTTTCAAAGGGCGAGCCCATCCAGTATGTCATCGGAAAGGCGGAGTTCTGCGGCTTCGAGTTCAGCGTCGGTCCTGATGTCCTTATTCCCAGGCCGGAGACGGAGCTCATGTGCCGTGAAGCCATAAGCGTCTGTTCCAGAATCCAGAGGATGAGGGGAGCCTACGGGAAGAAGGCCTCTCCCGTGAGGGTTCTTGACCTTTTTACCGGGTCGGGCTGCATCGCCTGGACCGTGGCTCTTTCCGTGCCCGGAGTCTCCGTCACCGGCGTGGATATCTCTGAGGGAGCATTGAAAATTGCCTCGGGGCAGAAGTTCCAGTCCCTGCTCAAGGAGACAGGGGCCGCGGCTCCGGAGTTCGTCAAGGCCGACCTTCTGGAACTGGACTCCGATTTCACCTCCCCCGGCTACGATGTGATAATCAGCAACCCTCCATATATAATGGAGTCGGAAAAACCGCTCCTCCGCGTCAACGTGCTTGAGTATGAACCGGCTCTGGCCATCTTCGTTCCGGACGGCGACCCCCTCATGTTCCACAGGGCGGTAGCCCATTGGTCCGACCGTCTCCTCTCGCCCGAGGGAAAAGGACTTACGGAAATAAACGAGACGCTCGGGAAGGAAACTCTCTCCGTTTTCAAGGAGGCCGGTTTCACGAACCTCGACATCGTGAAGGATTTTTACGACAAAAACAGGTTCATCTTTTACTCGAAACCCAAGGCCCAGTAGGCTGCTGAGGCGTTCTTGAGATTTATCCGTGTGGAGTTTTTCCACACGGATAATTGTATCCATCTTTGCATACACAACACGACCTTGAATTATGAAAAACTTCATTTGCTTTTTGAAAAACGCGGCTCCGGCCGCCCTGGCCATTCTGGCCGCCTTCTCCTGTGAAAGGGTGGACGTAAATCCCCGTGATGACGGTATGCCGATGTCCTCGGCCATCTCCCTTCCGGAGGTTGCGAAGATGCTGTCTTCCCTTCCTTTGGAGGCCGAACACCTTTCCGAGGTCCATGATGCCGTGTCCTCCTCTTCCTCAAATGGTTATGACGAGGAATACACCATGGGCCACCTGATGTCTTCTCCCGGCTCCGGGGTCGGTGACGACCTTGTCTCGAAGGCTCCTTCCCGCTACAGGAAGCCTCTTCGGGACCTTATCGCCGAGTATTACCGCAGGAATCCGCCTACGCGGGCCTCCTCCGACATCCTCGAAGCCGGGGCCATACTGGATTCCCTGTCCGCCTCCGACGTGCAGATTTATTGGCCTTGGTCCGAAAACTGGGACGGGAAAACTTCGCCCGTGGTGACGTTCGACCCGGAAAACAATTCGACGAAAAACGTCGGATACGAGCGGCATGTCGATTCGGAAGGGACTGTGACCGTGAGGGAAATCTATGTGGATGAGGACGTTGCCCGCCGAAGGCCGGTCTGGGTGGTGAACCGCAACTCCGACGCCGGTTTCAAGTCTCTGGAAATGTTGCTCAAGGAAAACCCTTCGCTTGAGGAAGGAGGAGTCATCACCCTTGGCGGCAGGATGCCTGCGAACAAGTCTGCGGGCAACCGTTCCCTGATGATTGACAGCATGAAGGCCCTCAGGAACTATGACCCGTGGTTCGCGGGGGCGTCGGAGTTCTTTTTCAAAGTCGGGAGCGTGGAGAAATTCACTGCTTCCACGGAGGAAGAGATGCTGAGGTATTCCCCGTCCATAACTGATTTCATGGTGGTTATGCGTCGGAGCCAGATAGGGGAGAACATTCCTTTCAAGGTGGTTCTCGTCTCCGACTGGACGAGCCAGCTGGAATCCTGCGCGATGATGATAAGTGAGGATGACGGAGGAACCCGGACTGTGTGGAACTGTTCAGCAACGGTCAAGGTTCAGTCAAAGTCCTACGGCTTCGACATTTCCATTCCTTTCAACACCCGCGATGACATAGTGTGGAGAGGCCAGTTGGCCAGGAACTACCTTGAAGCCTACAGCGGCAGTCCCGCCCGCTTCGGCGACATCGAACTGACTTTCCGCATAGTGGACAAGTAGATTTATTCCGCTTCGAGGACGGTCATTTCGCAGGAATGGCAGTCGAAGCGGAGGGGCAGGCGGCGGCCGTTGTTGACGAGGAAGAGGGGGCCGGTGGGGGCGGCTCCCTGCCGGGAGGGACAGAGTCCGAGTTCGAACTTTATGCAGTATTTTGTCCTCATAAGCTCGGCGCCGCGGCGGTGGGTCAGTTCGAAGGCCTTCTCCACCGTGGATGCGCCGCCGGCGAGGTATCGCTCCCGTGCCAGATGGTTGGAAACATTTGATTTATAGGTAATTTCTCCATCTTTGGCCATGGCCGGACCGTTCCCCCGGGAAAGGGGAATCGCCTTGAAGGGGAGGCTGTCGAGGGCGGAGGCTATGGAGCGCCTGATGCCGTTGATTCCGGAGGCTTTCATAAGGGGAAGACCCTCCTTTGAGGAAAGTTCTTCCAAAGAGAAGGAATAGTTTCCGGCCGTCTTTTCCATCTGGCTGTAAATCATGTTCCTCATCCTTTTCTGGTTCTCCGCTTTCTCCTTCGGGGGCTCAAGTTCCAGGAAAATTTCCCGCCCGTCTTCGCTCTTTGCCCTCACCCCGGGAGAATCTCCGAAATCCATGGATACCCTTACTCCGATGAGCCTTTGCGGAAGATTGCCGGAGAGTTCCTTCTCAAACGCCGCGTCTATGTTCCTGTACAGGGCCATTCCCGGGAGGAGTCCGTCCACGGCCTTGCAGCGGATTTCCCTTCCGGAGCATACGTCTCCCCGGAATCCCTTGATGCAGTCTTTCGTTATGAACGAGAATCCGTCCCCGTTGTGAAGGGAGGAATCCCTGTCCAGCAGTATGACGCTCTCTTTTCCCTCTTTCCGCGCCGACGCGACATTTCCGACCAGGGCCCCCATGGATTTCGGGGCGTCCGGGCAGGCCCAGGAGCCTCTTTTCCCGTCGATGAAGAGCTCGGTATAACCCCGGTTGAAGGTCTTGTCGGGCATGGGGGAGAAGCCTCCCGTCACCTTTCCGAAAGAAGAGCGGCGGTAGAGGTCGGGGCGGGATGCCACCAGGGCGTCGAGGGCAAGGGAATACTCCCTCGTGACGTTCCTGACGTAGGAAATGTTCTTGAGCCTGCCCTCTATCTTGAAAGAGCATATACCCGCTCCGGCAAGGTCGGCAAGGCGGTCTTTGAGGCTCAGGTCTTTAAGGGAAAGCAAGGCCTTGTTTTTCACGAGGGCCCTGCCGCGGGAGTCCTCGAGGTCGTACAGGGACCGGCAGGCCTGCACGCATTTTCCCCTGTTGGCGCTTCTTCCCGCAAGGGCCTCTGACAGGTAGCACTGCCCGCTGTAACACACGCAGAGGGCTCCGTGGACGAAAAACTCCAGCTCCGCCCCGGTCGCCTCGCGGATTCTCCTGATATCTTCCAGGGAGAGCTGCCTCTCAAGGACCAGCCGGCTGAAGCCTTGGCCTGCATAGAATTTTGCGTCATCGGGTGTGCGGATGGAGCATTGGGTGGATGCGTGAAGGGGAACCTTCGCCCCGAAAGAAGCGAGGGCGAGGTCCTGCACGATGAAGGCGTCGGCCCCGGCCTCTTCCAGCCCGCGCATCATGGCCCGGGCCTCGGCCAGTTCCGAGTCGTAGAGAATCGTGTTGAGGGTGACGAAAACCCTTGCGCCGAAACGGTGGGCGTATTCGCAGAGCCGCCCGACGTCCTCCACGGAATTGGAGGCGGAATACCTGGCCCCGAATCCCGGCCCCGCGATATAAACCGCATCGGCACCGCAGTCGATGGCTGCGATGCCGATATCAGCGTTCCTTGCTGGGGCAAGGAGTTCGAGCGTACGAAGCATTACACTACTTCAGGGCGTCTATCATCTGCTTGGCCTGGGCGCCGAACTTGGCGTCGGAAGCCACCTTCTGGTAGAACTCGAGGGCCTTGGCCTTGTTGCCGGCCTGCTGGTAGAGGGCGGCTACGGTGAAGGTGATGGCGTTGGCGTTCTTCGCGGTGGGGGCGGCGTCAAGATATTTGGTGAAGTACTTGATGGCGTCACTGACCTTGTTGAGCTTCTGGGAAGCCTGGCCGGCCACCATGTAGGCCTGGGGGTTCACTTCGTATTCCTCGCTCTTTTCAACGGCGGCGATGGCGTCTGCGTATTTCTGGTTCTTAAGGGCAGCGGCGGCCTCTTTGAGGTAGAGGTTGGAAATCTGCTTTCCGGCAGCTTCGGCCTCGCCGGCGCCTGCTGCATTTTTGAAGGCGTCGAGGGCCTCGTCGGCATAGCCGGCCATGGAGAGAACCTGTCCGAGACGGAGGGCTGCCTTGCCGTTTTCAGGGTCGGCGGCGAAAGCGTCCTTGTAGGCGGCTGCGGCTGCGAGCAGACCGTTCTTCTTGGCTGCCGCATCAGTCATCTTCTGGGCGTCTCCAAGAAGGTCGTTGCCCTTCTGCATCAGCACCTGGGGAATGAGGGTCTTGATTTCGTCGAGCACCTCGGCGTTCCCAAACTTTTCAGCAAGAGCCTTTGCGGCCTCGAACTTGGCCATTGACTCGTCGTACTTGGATTCTTTCACGAGGTCCTTGGCCACTGCGAGGGCGATGTTGGGAATGGCGTTCTTGCAGTTGGCCACGAGCTCGGAAGCCTCTTCTCCGAGGCTTTCTCCAGCCGTAAGGGCGTTCTGGAAGAGTTCCAAAGCGGCGCTATTGTTTCCGGCCTGGAGGGACTCCACGCCCTGGTTGTAGATTTCAGTTGCGTCACCCAAGGTCTGGGCGGACATGATACCCGCGGAAAGAACTGCGGCGGCAATCACGAGAATAATTTTTTTCATAATTTAATCCTTTAATCAGTGAGTGTCTTAATTGTCAAGTTGGACAGGTTTTTGCATATCAGATACAAAAATAGCAAATTTGTTTTTAAATTTGTGCAAACCCCATCGGCTAAAATGAGAGATTCAGTCAAATATCTGTTGGTTTCTGTCCTGACGGCCTTATTCTCAATAAGTGTGCCAGCGCAGAACCTCCCCCCCTTGCCGAAGGATCCCGGCATCACCTCCGGCACTCTCCCGAACGGAATCTCCTACTATCTCGCGGTGAACGGCGCATCGAAAGGCCTTGCTGATTTTTCCCTGGTACAGAAGGGCGCGGACGATGTGGAAAGGGCCCGCGGAGCCCTCGCCTCCTCCCCCCATTTCAGTTCCAAGACTCCCTGCGAGTTCCTGTCTTCCAAGGGAATAGGCTATTCTGAAAAAGGTTATGTCAGCATCACTCCCGACGCTTCCACCTTCAATTTCCGGGATATTCCGGTTTTCGACGAAGCGGCGGTGGACAGCACTTTCATGCTCGTTTTCGACCTCGCCCGCACCTGGCCCGCCGACCAGGCCATCATAGTGACCGGAGACATCGTTCCCGCCAAAATCCTTGAAAAGATAAAGGTGCTTTCCCTGACGGTGGGGCCGAGGCAGGCGGCTCCCGCGCAGGCGCCTTACAAATGGGAACCCGTGGACACCGCGTCCTTCCGTTTCATCCCCACCCCGGATTCCTCCTCCGGCTTTGTCTCCGCCATGTACGAGTTCCCCAGGACTCCCGCCGCCAACATGAATACGTCCCAGCCCGTCGTGTCCGAAATGTTCGCCCGCGAGTTCGGCACCATACTCCAGAACCGCCTTAGAAAAAAGCTGAAGGACGGAAAAATTCCCGTCGCCGACATCAACTACGTCTATAGCAGCAGCGCCGTGTCTTCCGGCAACGAGCACTACACCGTCACGGTCCACACCCTCGGAGACAGCCTCAAAGCCGTCGTCAAGGTCCTCTCCGCCACCCTTTCGGACCTCGACACCACCGGAGCGAGCTTCCCCGAATACAAAGACGCCAAGGACGAGCTTCTCTCCGAAGTGGTCAAGACGAAGGTGCTTCCCAACACCTATTATACTGACCTGTGTTCGTCAGCCTTCCTGTACGGCAGCGGTCTCGCCCCCCATTCCGTGAAGGCATCCATCTTCCTTTCCAAGGACATGGAGGCTTCCCGGGAACTGTCCCTTTTCAACAACTTCGTCTCCGCCCTTCTGGACCGCAGCCGCAACCTTACCCTCCAGTGCGTAGGGTCCTATCTTGGCGAAGAAGACGGGTCGGACCTCAAGGAAGCCTTCGACAAGGCCTGGACGGACGAGTGGGAAAGGCCGTGGCCGGAGAACTACAGGGTGAACTACAGCGACACCCTCGGCCTGGCGAAACCCGAGAAGAAGGTGAAAATCAAGCGTACGGACGCTGACCCCGTTTCGGGAGGGGAGATTCTGTCGTTCTCCAACGGAGTGAAGGTGATTCTCAAGAAAGGGAACTCGAAGAAGGAGTTGAGCTATGCCCTGATGGTCCGCGGAGGGTATTCCTCGGTGCCGGGCCTCGGCCGCGGGGAAGGAGCCTTCGTGTCGGATATGCTGCTTTTGGACAAGGTGGCCGGGATGACTGGGGAGAATTTCCGCAAGATGCTCACCGCCAACGGCATCAGCTTGAACTGCGAAGTTTCCCTTTCGAACCTCCGGGTCTTCGGCGGGGCCCCGGTCTCCAAGCTCAATCTCCTGATGAAGGCCCTTCTGTCCCTTGCCAACAGCCGCGAGACGGACCCTGACGCCTTCCGCTATTACAAGCGCAACGAAGCCCTTTCCGAGATTGTGAAAAGCGACGGCGTCCGCGGAATCTCCACGGCCATCGACAGCCTCATGTTCCCGGGCTACAATTATACCTCCCACAAGAATATAAATTCCCTTTCGGACGACCTCCCCGACAGGGCCGAGGTCTATTTCAGGAATCAGTTCGCCAGGGTCAACGACGGGGTGATCGTGCTGGTGGGGGATTTCGACCCCGCCTCTGTCAAGAAATTGCTGTGCAGGTATATAGGAGATTTCCGCACGGAGGGCAGTTCCTTCGCGGCCAGGCCGAAGATTGAATATCAGCCCCGCAATGGCACCGTGACCAAGGTGGTCGAGGCTTCCTCCCTTCCGGGAGTCTTCGAAAGCAGCGTCACCGTGGCGATGTCCGCCCAGGTGCCTTTCAGCACCGACAGGTACATAGCCGGACATATAGCCTGCCTTGTCCTGAAGAAGGCCATGATTACGAACCTCGCTGATGCAGGAATGTATGTAACGGACAGTTACGTAAGTGATTCCTACCCCCAGGAGAGCATGTACATGACCTTCACCTGCCGTCCTGCCGATGTGAACGGACTCCCGGCCGGCATAGACGCGGCCGATGCGGTGGATGTGCTGGAAAAAGTGCGGTCCGCCATCAGGAGCGTGTCTTCCAAGCCCCTTTCCCCTGCCGGGCTTCAGGCATACAAGTCTTTGTATTCCAATGCTCTGGAGTCTGCCATTTCTTCAGATGACTACCTCGTCAGGATAGTCCTTATGCGGTATTCCGACGGGAAAGACCTTATCAGCAAGTATAAGGAGAGGATTGCCGGGATTACGGCCGCTCAGGTAGCCGAAGTCATTGATTCTTTCGCCAACGGGCGGAGGGCTGAATATGTTGTGAGATGAGTCGTCCTTCCGGGTTTGGAACTATTGTAGAGATTGGGAATATCCTTGTGTCAGAGGATGTTATCTGTGAGTATTTCGCCTGTGACTACGCTGCATGCAAGGGAATCTGCTGCATCGAAGGTGACAGCGGAGCCCCGCTTGACGAGTCTGAGGCCGGTCTTCTTGAGAGGGATTATCCCGTCTATTCCCCCCTCATGGGCCCGAAGGGCAGGGAGGCTGTGGCCGAAAAGGGATTTTTCGAGATTGATATAGAGGGGGATATGGTGACTCCTGTGGTGGAAGGCTCGGGGGAGTGCGCCTTCACGACCTTCGACGGGGACGGGAACTGCCTGTGTTCGGTGGAAAGGTGTTTCTGCCAGGGGAAATGCGCCTTCCGCAAGCCTGTCTCCTGCCGCCTTTATCCCATAAGGGTCACTAACCTCACCGGAGGGGGAAAGGCGCTGAACCTCCATCGCTGGAGAATCTGCAAGGACGCTTTCCGCAAGGGCAGGGAAGAGGGAGTCAGGGTGTACCAGTTCCTCAAGGAGCCGCTCACGGAGGTCTTCGGGAAAGAGTTCTACGACGCCCTCTGCGCCGCGGCCCGCTTTGTCCTTGAAGGGAATTAGTCCTGCTGCCCGGCGTTGTTGGCGGCTATCAGGTCGAGGGCGGCCTTTTCGTCGGCGGCATTGACCTTGACCAGGACTTCATCGACGAAGTCGAGGGAAGTATAAACGGAATTACCCCCTATCACAGCCGCGGGAATCCCGTTTTCCATCAACATTCCTGCGAGGATATGGGCGCTCATGGAGTCCCTGAAGCGCGCAACGGTTTTGAATTCGTCTTCCATGATTATTCGTATTGATTGGGGTTGAACTTCATTTCCAAGGCGTTGATCAGCCTTACGATGTCTTTGTTGGGACCTTCCAGGGCATATCCTTCCATGGTGCGGGTGACAGTCACCCTGTCTTCCCACATCCTGCGCGCCCTTCCCGCCGTGGAAGACAGCCTGAACGTCATGGTGTCACCGTCCCTGCCTTCGAGGATGTAGCCCCTGTCTTCCATCAGCGCAATCAGCGCCTGCCCGGTTTCGGAAGGGTCTCCGGCGGCTCTGGCCGTCCTGGTGGCGTAGGCTATTTTAGGGTACACCGCCGCCACGAGGGCGAAGAGGCCGAGAATCTGGCCGACGGACTTCCATCCGTCCCGGAAAAGGCTCTCGGGAGAGGGTTCGACCATCTTCAGGAGGATGAAAATCCCCAGGATTGCGGAAAACAGAATGATAAAGTAGAAGAAATATTTGACAGCCCGGATAAAGTATTTCATTGACTCGTTGGTTTGATTGTTGCATACAAAGATAATATTTTGGAGACATTTTGCTATTTTTGCATCGTCTTAAACCTGATAAAACACACGATTATGGTAGAAGATCCGCTTGAGCGTATTGAACGCGAAGAAAGAGAAAAAAAGAACAAAGGCCTGAGAAACATTACGATAGGCCTTGCCTGCGTCGCCGCAGCCCTTGCCGCGGCCCTTGGATATATCTGGTTCCAGAAGTCTTCACTCGTCAAAGACCTCAACGTCGAGAAGCAGGAGCTCACCGCCCAGCTGGAGAACCTCCAGAACGACTACGTGAACCTCTCCTCCGACTATGAGATGATTAACTCCCAGCTGGATTCCTCCCGCGAGGAGGTGGCCCAGCTCATCGAAAGGGTTAAGAAGACCGATGCCACCAACAGGGCCCAGATTCGCAAATACGAGAAGGAACTCGGCACCCTGAGGAGCATCATGCGCAATTACATAGTGCAGATAGACTCCCTCAACACCCTCAACCACAAGCTCACCGCCGATGCTGCCGCAGCCAGGAAGGAAGCCGCCGAGGCCCGAACCGCCAATGCCGAGCTCAACAAGCAGGTCGAGAGCCTTTCCGGCCAGGTCGCCGCCGGCTCCGTCATCAAGGCCAGGGGCATAAGCATTGTGGCTCACAACGCCTCCGACAAGGCCACCGACCGCTCCAGCCGCGTGGTGCGCCTGCTCACCACCCTTTCCCTGGTCGAGAACGACCTTGCTCCGAAGGGACCGGTGAGGGTGTATATCCGGGTGAAAGATCCCGAGGGCATCCTCCTCACCAACAGCGAACAGGCTTCCTTCTCCTACGGAGGCGAAACCCTCATGGCTTCGGCTTCCAGGGAAGTTGACTACGAAGGCAAGGAAGTGGAAATGAGCATCTATCTCAACGACATTCCTTCCTACACCAAGGGCGTATATACGGTCGAGGCATACACCTCGCAGGCCTTCCTCGGAAAGAGCGAGCTCCTGCTCAGGTGATTTACGTCCACGTCCCTTTCTGCAGGAGTTTCTGCACCTACTGCGATTTCTATTCGGAAATCGCTTCGGGAGAGTGCGACAGGGCGCTGCTGTCCTGGCAGGCTTCGATGCTGAAGGAAATATCCTCCCGGTCGGAAGAGATTGCCTCTCCCACTGAGGTTGAGACGCTTTATATCGGCGGCGGCACCCCATCGGCGCTGCCGCCGACCGTTCTCGGGGCTGTCGTTTCCGCCATCAGGAAACTGCGTCCCGGGGGCTTCCGCGAATTTACCGTCGAGGTCAATCCCGACGACATCACCCCTTCTTACGCCTCCGCTCTCCGAAGCCTCGGAGTCAGCCGCGTGAGCATGGGAGTGCAGTCCTTCGACGACGGCATTCTCCGCTGGATGAACAGAAGGCACGATGCCGGGGGCGCCATCAGGGCCTTCCGTACCCTCAGGGAGGCGGGTTTCGGCGACATAAGCGTTGACCTTATCTTCGGACTTCCCCAGCTTTCCGACGCCTTGTGGAAGGCCACCCTCGAAAAGGCCTTGCAGCTTCGTCCCGAGCATATTTCCGCCTACCAGCTGAGCGTCGAGGAGGGAAGCGCCCTTGCCGGAATGGCTGAAAAAGGACTCTGGAAAGAGGCTTCTGAAGAGCTGTGCCGCGGCCAGTACGACACCCTCTGCCGCATGCTTTCGGAGGCCGGCTACCATCATTACGAAATATCCAATTTCGCCCTTCCCGGGTTCGAGGCCGTACACAACAGCGCATACTGGAGAAGGGTTCCCTATGTAGGGCTCGGCCCCGGGGCCCATTCCTTCAGGCGCTCAGGCGGGAAGGAAATCCGCTCCTGGAACAGCGAGACGCTTTCAGGCTGGACTTCGCAGGAGGAAATCCTTACCCCGGAAGATATCCGCACGGAGAGAATTATGCTCGGACTGCGGACTGCTGAAGGGATGGAAGCATCTGAGCTTGAGAGTCTTGCCGGGAAGGAAACCATCCTTGCCCTGAAAGGGGAGGGGGCTTTGGAGGAAGCCGGCCCGTCAGGGGAATCCGGTCAGGGCAGGCTCAGGATTCCGGAGGAGAGGTTCTTCGTCTGCGATGAAATAATAAGGGAGCTCGTCTGAGAGCCCCCTTTGCTTTATGCAGTCCGCAACCGCTAGATGGACAGGACGTTCAGTACGCTGATAAGCTCCTTGTCGATGGGTTTGTTCTGCTTGACGGCGCGGGTGAGCGGCACATAGACGATTTTGTCGTTGGACACTCCCACCATGATGTTGCGCTGGCCTTCGTTGAGGGCCTCGATGGCGGCGTATCCAAGGCGGCTTGCCAGGATGCGGTCGCTTGCGCTCGGGGTGCCACCCCTTTGCAGATGGCCAAGGATGGTCACCCTCACGTCATACTGCGGGTATTCCTTGTGGACGCGGTCGGCGTAGTAGAGGGCTCCCCCCTGTCCGTTGCCCTTGCTCTCGGACACCAGGACGATGGAAGAGTTCTTGCTCTTTCTCATTCCGCGGCCGATGAACTGGGCCAGCTGGTCCACGTCCGTCTGGTCCTCGGGGATGATGGCGGCTTCCGCTCCCGAAGCGATGGCGCTGTTCTGTGCGAGGAAGCCCGCGTCGCGGCCCATCACCTCTATGAAGAAAATCCTGTCGTGCGAGGTGGCCGTGTCGCGAATTTTGTCCACGCAGTCCACGATGGTGTTGAGGGCCGTGTCGTAGCCGATGGTGAGGTCGGTGCCGTAGAGGTCGTTGTCTATCGTTCCGGGAAGGCCGATGACGGGAACGTCGAACTCCCTGGCGAAGTCGCGGGCTCCGGTGAGAGAGCCGTTTCCTCCGATGACGATGAGGGCGTCCACATCGTGGGCCTTCAGCTGTTCATAAGCTTTTTTCTGGCCTTCCAGGCTGGTGAACTCCTTGCTGCGGGCGGTCTTGAGGATGGTTCCGCCTCTTTGTATGGTGCTGCTGACGCTGGAGGAGGTAAGCTCCTTGAACTCTCCGTTAATGAGGCCCTCGTACCCTCTGTAAACTCCGTAAACTTTCCATCCTACGAAGATTGCGCTGCGGGTGACGGCCCTTATGCATGCGTTCATTCCGGGGGCGTCACCGCCGGAAGTGAGAACTGCTATGGTCTTTATGTGTGCCATATGATAAATTAGATTTGAATATCGCCGGACATTGCCGCAAAATCCGAGCCTGAAACGCTGAAAAATGTAGTTTCTGGAACAATTTATGTTTATATTTGTGAAAAAGGAAACTATCATGAAAACCAGTACATTTTTCGCTTTGCTCACCGGGATGGCCGCAGGTGCCGCCCTGGGCGTCCTATTCGCTCCCGAAGCGGGGGAGGAAACCCGCAAGAAACTGAAGAAGGCTGCCGGAGAAGGCTATGACAAGCTGAAAGACGCCGCCGGCGACCTCAAGGATATCGCCACCGACGTGGCCGACGACGTGGCCGGCTCTGCTACTGCCGCCTATGCCATCGCAAAAGACAAAGTGTCCGAGATGACAAAGAAGGCAGGCATCAAGGCAAAACGCGCCCTTGAAGACCTCACCGCCCTGAAAGACAGCATAGCGGAAGAGGGTGCTAACCTCAAGGAAGAGGCCAAGGCCAAACTGCTCGAGCAACTTCAGAAAATCGAGGATTCCCTCCGTCCCGAAGACGCATAAGCCATGTCGGACTTCACCAAGCCGATAGGCGACCTCTCGGCGGAAGCCAAAGAGTACCTGGACCTTCGCATCGACGAGCTGAAGCTAAGGACGGTCAAGGGGCTCTCCGTCACTCTGGGGAGGCTTTTCTGGATTCTGGTCTTGCTGTTTGTCGTGTCCGCGGCCCTTCTGGCCTGCGCCTTCGGAGCCGTAGTGCTTCTGGGGAACGCCATAGGGAGCCTTGCGGGGGCTGCATTCATCGTGGCCGGCTTTTTCGCCGTCATCGGAGCCGTCGTCTGGTTCCTCAAGGACAAAATGTTCACCGGCTCCCTTGTCAGGCTCTTCGCAAGGCTGTTCTTTGAAGACGACCACCAGGAAAATTGACATGGGTATGATTGATTACAAGAATCTCAAGAATCTCTCCGACATAGACAGGGAGCGGGCCGCGCTGCGCATGAGCCTTTCCCTGAAGGAGAAACGTCTCTCCTCCGGTTTCATTGCCCTGAAGGAGGATTTCACTCCCGTGAACCTTTTCGCCGAAGGGGTCAAATCCGTTTCGTCCTTCATCCCCCTCGACAGGATTGTCCTCTTCATTGTCCGCCTGCTGAAGAAAAAGCTCACAAGATAGTATGAATCAGTTTGCCAGCAGGATAGATGCCCTCCGCGGCCTGATGAGGTCCAGGGGATGGGATGCGGTGATTGTCTCCGGGTCTGACCCGCACTCGGGCGAGTACGTCGCTCCGAGGTGGCGCCAGGTGGAATGGCTCTCCGGCTACACCGGGGAAGGCGACATCGTGGTT
>CAMOVV010000004.1 GCA_946627685.1 uncultured Bacteroidales bacterium | reverse complement strand
CCTTTACACGGCCTCCGCGGACGAGCACGATGGAGTGCTCCTGGAGGTTGTGGCCCTCGCCAGGGATGTAGGCATTGACCTCATTAGAGTTGGTAAGACGTACACGGGCAACCTTTCTCATTGCGGAGTTAGGTTTCTTAGGGGTGGTTGTGTAAACCCTAAGGCATACGCCCCTCTTCTGAGGACAAGCGTCCAGCGCGCGAGATTTGCTTTTCACGGTCTCAACCTCGCGTCCTTTGCGAACAAGTTGTTGAATTGTGGGCATAAATAATTGTTAATCTATAATTTATGTTTTAAACCCCCTTTTAAAGGGGCTGCAAATATACGTATAAAAATCAAATTAACAAAGTTTTCAACACCGTTTAAAACCTTATCCACCTGATTCTTTGGCCTTTTTCATCTTCCTTTTTTTTCATTACCTTTAGTGCTTGATAACACTTTCGAACCAACTTATGAAAACAGTTTCCAGACTTCTTGCCGTCGCCGCCCTCTGCCTTTCTGCGCTCCTGACGCCATCCTGCAGACCCTCAGCCTCTTCGGGGACGGAATTTTCGCATCCTGGGATAGACCTCACCCTCGCGGACCTTGACTGGATTAAGGCGAAGGTCCAGGCCGGAGAAGAGCCCTGGGCCGGATATGCCGAAGAGTTGAAAAAAGGCCTTCTCGATTTCGTCCCGCAGCCTTCTTCAAGGGTCATCCGCGGGGCTTACGGTTCGATAGATATAGGTTCTTCGCAGTGGGGAGCCAGCTCCGGAAAGGTATATGCCTGCGCCGTCCTATGGTATATAACCGGAGAGGAAGCCTACGCGAAGAAAGCCATAGAGATCATCGACGCCTGGTCGCGCAAGCTGCGCAGCTTCGACGAAAACGACACGAAACTCATCATAGGCCTTGACGGACAGGCATTCTGCAACGCCGCCGAGATCCTGCGTTATACCTATCCCGGATGGACGCAGGAGAACACGGAAAGCGGCAATACCCTTCTCATGGAAATCCTTTTCCCTTATATCCGTTACTATTCTTCCGAAGCCAACGGCAACTGGGACGGCTCAATCCTCCACACCATAATGGCCTTCGCCGTCTTTACGGACAACAGGGAAATGTTCGACAATGCCGTGTACCACTATCTCCACAGCCCCTTCAACGGCAGTCTCCTCAAATATATCTGGCCCAACGGACAGTGCCAGGAAATGACCCGCGACATGGGGCACGCCCAGATGGGAGAGAGGCTCTTCTCCTATGCCGCGAGGGTGGCTTACAACCAGGGAGTCAATCTCTTCGAGGCCGCCGGGCAGAGGCTCGCCCTGGGACTGGAATACCTCGAGACCTGGAATTCCGGAGAAGAAGTGGACTGCTACGGCCCTCCGGCACAGAGGGAAAGGGGGAATTTCAGCCACGGACTCGAGTGGGTTTACAATTACTACACGTCCAGGGGCGTTGACCTTCCCCATGTCAAATATGCCATCGAGCACGGGGACAAGGACTACCTTAAAAAGCTCACCTCGTGGAGCGCCAGCTTCGGCGAGACTCCGGCCGTACTCAAGAAACCGGAACCTTCGAAGATAGCCTATATGGTGGGAGCGAAAAAGGCCTCCGAGACCTCTCCCGCCCCCGCAGACGCCATCGTGGTGAAGCCCGGGGACGACCTGCAGGCCGTCATGGACGCGGCCGCCGGCACCGGCAGGACCATCCTTCTCAAGGCCGGAGAATACAAGGTGAAAAAGACCTATACCATCCCTTCCGGGATAACCCTCAAGGGAGAGGGGCTGGAGACGGTCTTCGTCTGCGAACCCACCATCTTCAACATAGCGTTCTCCTTCAGTGGATTCGGACAGAAAGACATCACCCTCAGCGATTTCGTGATTGACGGCGCCTGGGACCACAATCCCGGCTACGACCCCAACACCGGCCGTTTCGACCGCTCCGCCCGCCTGAGCAACAGCCTCAACGGCCTCCACTGCCAGGGGGACATCGACGCCCCGCACTCGGGCATCACCCTCCGGAACCTTACCGTGATGAACTTCTCCCGCACGGGCGTCTATTTCTCCGACACCAAGGGGATTGTCATCGAAAACTGCGATTTCACCGAGAACGGCTCGCACATCGTGCCGGGAGACCGCATCCAGCACAACCTCCTCCTGCATGAATGTGAGGACGTGAAAATCGTCAATTCCAGGCTCGACTGCTCGTTCAAGGGCTCCGGAGTGGTCGTCAAGAGCTGCAGGAACGTGGATATCGAAGGCTGCGAAATCGCAAGGAACGACTGGAACGGCGTGACCGTCTCCGACACCAGGGGACTTACCATAAAGGGCTGTCTTTTCGAAGGGAACGACTCCAACGGCATACTTGTCGATTATCTTGCGCACCCCTCCGAGGATATACTCATAGAGAACAACACCATCCAGTACAACAACGGCTTCGGCGTGAAGAGCTCTGCCGCGAAGAACCTTGTGTCACGGAACAACACCTACGTTTTCAACGGAAAGCTGAAGGCGCAGGAAGATATTTCCCCTGAAAAGAGGTTTGAACTTGAAGAACTTTAGATTCCGCATGTTATGAATAATTCCAGCAAAAAAGGTTTCAGCCTGGGTTTCGGCCTCGGTTACATTCTGGCCTTCGGCCTTGCCTTCCTCCTGGTTTTCGCCCTTCTCTCTCCCTGGAGCAGGAAGGCTGGGAAGAATGAGGATACCTCCATGGCAAGTGAGACGGTCCTTGAAATGGCCGACAGGGTGTTCGCCCTTGCGAAGGAGCAGTACAAGGCAATGGACGCAAGGCTTGCCGATGACAGGATTCCCAAGTCATTCGTGAACGGAAAGCCTACGGACGCCCCCGTGGAGGATTGGGTGAGCGGCTTTTTCCCCGGCGGGCTCTGGCTCATTTATCAATATACCAAAGACCCTGAAATCAAGGCCCTTGCGGAGAAAAACACCCTCAAGCTGGCCGCCCTGCCGGAGAAAAACACCGGCCACGACATCGGTTTCCAGATAAACTGCAGCTACGGCAACGCCTACAGGCTCACCTCGGACGCCTCCTGGCTTCCGACCATCAGGAAAGGGGCGGAGGCCCTGGCCGCCAGGTTCTCCCCGGTGGTCGGCGCCACAAGGAGCTGGGACGGAGGCGAATGGACTTATCCCGTCATCATCGACAACATGATGAACCTGGAGATATTCACCTTTGCATCCAGGCTTTTTGGTGAGGACAGTTTCCTGAAGATGGCCCTGACCCACGCCAACACCACGATAAAGAACCATTTCCGTCCCGACTACACTTCCTGGCACGTCGTGGATTATGACCCTGCTACGGGAAAGGTTCTCGCGAAAAAGACCCATCAGGGCTTCTCCGACGACTCTGCATGGGCCCGCGGCCAGGCCTGGGCCCTGTATGGTTATACTATGATGTACCGCGAGACAAAGGTGGAGGAGTATCTGGGCGTGGCGGAAAACATAGCCCGGATGCTTCTGGGAAGGCTCCCCGCCGACGGCATCCCCGTGTGGGATTTGGATGCCCCTGAAGATGATTTCAGGGATTCGTCCGCCGGGGCCATAATGGCCTCCGCCTTTTGCGAACTGGCTTCCCTGACCGAAGACAAGTCCTTGTCGGACAGCTGCCTTGCCATGGCCGGGAAACAGCTCCGCACCCTCTCTTCTCCCGAATATCTTTCAGCTCCCGGGGAAAACGGGAACTTCCTTCTCAAGCACGGCGTAGGCCACAAGCCCAGGCAAAGCGAGGTGGACTGCCCCCTGTCTTTCGCAGATTACTATTTCCTTGAAGCCCTCCTTCGGATGGTAAAAAAATAAAAGTCATGAAACCAGGCCCTCAATGGATTGTTACCCGCGTGGACGGAAAAATCGCTTCCGTCTCAATGAATTACGCTCAGCTGGCGAGGATTGCGGGAAAGATTGCGGGGCAGAATCCTTCCCTCGTTTCCTCCGTTTCCACGGAAAAAGTCTCCACCGCTGCCCTTGTGGAACTCGCCCGGACCACCCGCCTGGAAGACCTCGCCCTTTACGGCTCCGCATTCCAGAAAAAGGTGTGGGAGAAACTTTTTTCGCTTAACCATAGCGATGGGAACTACACCCCTTCCCGCAAGCTCTTCAGTTACACGGACTTCGCAGCTCTCTGCGACAATCCGTCGGGAGTCCGGGCCGTGGCCCACGCCGTCGCCTGCAACCCCGTGGCCTTCATAATTCCCTGCCATCTCATCATTCCCAAAGAGTCGATGGACAGGATTGCCGAAATCCAGGCCAGCGCGAAAAGCACCCTTTTCGAAGGGAGGGACCTTTACCTTCTGGATGCGGTGGATGTCGGGGAGTATGCACAAGGAAAGGCTATCAAGCGGAGCCTGATAGCCTTGGAATTCGGATTGTAATCAGCTCTGTCCTACTCGAATACGCGGAAGACAAGACCAATCTGGAAGCTGTTCTGACGGATGTTGGGGTCAGAAGCCTCTTTGACATAGAAGGCCCTGCTCATGCCGAGGTTGTAGCTGACCTTGAGGGCGATGGACTCGGAGTAGGTGAACTCGGCTCCGATGGCCCACTGTGCGTTCCACTTCTTCATCTTGGCAAGAGGGAAAAATTCATCCCTCGTGAATCCGTTCGCCGTGAGTCCCAGATTGAAAACCGGGCCGGTGTAAAGGGCGGCGAGAAAGTCGGGAGCCATCTCGGTGGTGTACTTGATGTGGACGGGAATCTGGATGTAGGGGGTCGGCTTCTTGTCCTTGGAGACATAGACGAAGTTTACGCCGGGGTCGAGGGAAAGGCCTTCAAGGGAAGAGAAAGCCCAGTTCCTGTCGATTCCGAGATAGAATCCGGGACGGGAGGCGTCGTTCACCACCAGGGCTTTGTCAGCTCCGGAGAAGGAATTGAGGATGAAACCGCCGCCGAAGCCCCACTGGCTCTGTGCGTTGGTGTTGGCGGCGAAAAGCAATGCGGCCGCTGCGCAGATAAGGGTTGTAAGTATCTTTTTCATTTCAAATGTTGTTTTCAAGCGGCAAATTACGGCATTTTTCAAAAAAAAAGCAAACAGGCCTCCGAGTGCCCTGCAATGCGGTTATTCTTCGAGGGCGATGGAGCCCCGGTAGCCGATGTCTTCGCGGTTGCGGCAGCGTACCTGGATTTCGGCGGTGCCGTTGTCATACACGGTGATGGTATAGACGAGGAAGTCTTCGTCATTGTCCGTCGAAAGGGCGATGACCCGTTTCCCCCTGTTCCAGCCGCTGTCCGCGTATTCTTCAATGTCGTCCTTGAAGTTCAGGACCTTTGCGACGCCGTAAGGGACCCTGTAGGCCACTCCGAAATAGGGCAGGTAGGAGTCAATGACGGTGTCGTCGATGGTGACGTGGTATGAACCGAACACGGACTTCGCTCCTCCCCTTCGGGGCATCATGTAATCGACGTTTATCCGGAATTTCCGGCTGTCCAGATTCTGGTTCGTCTTCTGGGCGACGGCTTGTTGCTCTTCGAGCGTCATCCGTGAGGCTCCGCATCCTCCAAGAAGAATCAGCGACAACGCAATCAGTATCGGATAGGTTTTCATTGTATTGTTGATTATTACGGTTGACAGGGAAGAAAAGTATGAATTATTCGCCGACAACAAATATAAACAATAATTCATCCTTTTGCTATCTTTGTGAAAGAGAACATTGAAGTCAATATGAAGAAATTCGTCCAAACCATCGCGGTGGTTGCCGCCCTGATTGCGGCAGGCTGCCTCCTGTCCGGATATTCACGGGCTGAAGCCGGTCCTGAAAAACTTTCCCGGTATGTTGATCCGATGATAGGTACCTCCGGCATGGGACACACCTTCCCGGGAGCCTGCGTGCCTTTCGGAGGGGTTCAGGTGAGTCCCGACACGGACACCATTCCCCACAACGTCGCGGGAAAATACCAGGCCGAGGTCTATACCCTCTGCGCCGGCTACCGTTATGACGACCCGACCATAGTAGGCTTTTCCCACACCCATCTCAGCGGAACCGGACATTCGGACCTCGGGGACATCCTCCTGATGCCCGTCACGGGAGCCCTGCGCCTCAATCCCGGCACGGCCTCCGAGCCTGAAAAAGGCTACAGAAGCCGCTTCAGCCATGATTCCGAGACGGCCTTCCCGGGCTACTACGCAGTCACCCTCGACGACTACGGCGTAAAGGCGGAGCTGTCCGCCACGGAGAGGACAGCCATCCACCGCTACACCTATCCCGCCGCCGAAAACGCCCGCCACCTTGTCCTCGACCTCTCCCACGGCCTTTACAACTACGAAGGCAAGACCCTCTGGGCCAGCGTGAGGATGGTCGGCGACAGCCTCCTGACAGGCTACCGCCTCACCCAGGGATGGGCCCGCGAGCACTATACCTACTTCGCGGTCAAATTCTCCCGTTCCGTGAAAGACTACGGCTGCAAAGAGACCCTCAACTCCCCCTACAAGGGATTCTGGCGTAAATTCAACACCTCCCACGGCTTCCCTGAAATGGCCGGAAGGGGACTTTCATGCTGGTTCGACTTCGACTGGGCCGGCAGCGACGAACTGGTGGTCAGGGTGGCTTTGAGCGCCACTTCCGTGGAAGGGGCCCTTAAAAACCTACAGGCGGAAAGCGGAGACAAATCTTTCAGCCAAATCTGCTCGGAAGCTGCCGCCGCCTGGGACAGGGAACTCTCGAAAATCACCGTCTCCGGGACGGAAGACCAGAAGCGGATGCTCTACACCTCCCTCTACCACACCATGATTAATCCGTCCGTATATGACGATGTGGACGGGGCTTACAGGGGCCTTGACGGAGGAATCCACCACACTGACGGCTGGGACAACTACACCGTCTTCTCCCTCTGGGACACCTACAGGGCCGAGCATCCCCTTCTCCTGCTTATGCATCCGGAGAGGGCCCGCGGCATGGCCCTTTCCATGCTCCACCATCAGGCACAGAGCGCGCACGGCCTTCTGCCCATCTGGTCTCTCATGGCCAACGAGGGCTGGTGCATGAGTGGATATCACGCGGTATCAGTCATTTCCGACGCCCTCGGAGCCGGGGCGGACATCGACGTTGAAAGGGCTCTCGACGCGATGGTGTCCACTTCCACCGTTCCTTATCTGGAAGGTGTAGGGGCCTATATGGAAAAGGGTTACGTCCCTTTGGAAAGCTCCTCGACCGGAGCTTCCACAACCCTGGAATACGCCTACGACGACTGGACGATTTACAAGGCCGCGAAACAGGCCGGAAAGGATTCTCTCGCAAGGGTTTATGCCCGGAGGGCGATGAACTGGAAGAATCTCTTCGACGGAAAATCCCCCTTCGCGAGGGCCCGCCACGCGGATGGAAGCTGGAAAACTCCCACCGACCCCCTGCAGACCTACGGGGAAGGTTTCATAGAAGGCAATTCCTGGAATTTCTCCTTCCACGTGCCGCACGACGTTGAAGGGCTGATAAAGGCTATGGGAGGGGAAAAACGCTTCCTGGGTATCCTGGACACCCTTTTCGCGACTCCCCTTGACCCCAAATACTACGAAAACAACGAAGATATCGAGGCATCCTGCCTCATCGGCGGCTACGTCCACGGGAACGAGCCTTCCCACCACATTCCCTACCTCTTCCAATGGACGTCGCAGCCCTGGAAGGGAGAGTACTGGCTCCGGGAAATCATGGAAAGGATGTACCGTCCCGAGAGGGAAGGTCTCGGCGGAAACGACGACTGCGGACAGATGTCGGCCTGGTACATCTTCTCGGCGATGGGTTTCTATCCCGTCTGTCCGGGAAGCGGAGAGTTTGTCATCGGGGCGCCTTTCCTTCCCGAAATGACCCTCCATCTTGAAGGCGGCGCCGACTTCACCGTCAAGGCTCCTGCCGTCAGCTCCCGCAACCGCTACGTCAAGGCCGTAAGGCTGAACGGCAAACCCCTGAGCCGCAGATTCCTGACAAGGGAAGACATCCTTCAGGGCGGCGTGCTCGAGTTCGACATGACTTCCAGGCCCAGGAAAAAAGCCGTCCCGGCTCCCTCTGACCTCCCGTATTCCCTTTCCAGCGAAAAACTTTGATTTCCATTACGATGAAAAAGCACCTGTTTATCCTGGCGGCCGTCCTTTGCGCCACGGTTTCGTGCAAGACCGGAGGGCGCCGTGCCGAAGCCCCGGCGGGAATCCCTACCGACAGCATCTATTGCCGTGACCCCTTCATAGTGGCGGACGAGGCCACGAAGAACTACTGGCTTTTCCGCTCATCTACCACCGACGAGGGTCTTGGCGGGGTGGAAGCGTTCAAAAGCAAGGATTTGAAACTTTGGAGCGGCCCTTCGAGGGTGTTCACGGTGCCTGAGGACAATTTCATCACCGGGGCGGTCTGGGCCCCGGAGGTCCACCGCTACGAGGGGAACTGGTATATTTTCGCCACCCTTAACTCCGACCGCAAATGGGCGGAATCCGTCCCAGACTGGCCCGCCTTCACTTACAGGGGTACCCAGATTTTCCGCTCGGAGTCCCTGGACGGCCCCTTCCTTCCCCTTGGAAAAGAGCTGACCACCCCCAAGGACTACATGGCCCTTGACGGCACTCTCTGGGTCGAAGACGGGGTGCCGTACATGATTTTCTGCCACGAGTGGGTGCAGGTTCTGGACGGGACCTTCGAGCTTATGCCCCTGAAAAAAGACCTTTCCGGCCCTGCCGGGGAGCCCCGCACGCTGTTTACCGCCTCCCAGGCTCCCTGGTGCTCTCCTATAAACCAGTGGAAAAATCCTGACGGGTCTTCATCGCCGGCCTACGTTTCCGACGGGAACTTCGTTTACAGGACAAAAGACGGACAGCTGCTGATTCTGTGGTCTTCGTTCAAAAACGGGAAGTACTGCGTGGCCGTTTCCAGGTCCGCTTCCGGAAAAATTGCCGGCCCCTGGACCTGCGACCCCGAGCCCATCTTCGAGGCCGACGGAGGACACCCGATGGTGTTCCGGGATTTCGAAGGCAATCTCAGAATCGTCTTCCACCAGCCGAACAGCGGCCATTCCCATCCCGTCATCCTTCCTCTCGAAGACACCGGCTACTCTTTGGAAATAAAGTGATTGCGGCTTGTCCTTCCTTGACTGCCGCACGCTGGAAATCAAGCGTCCCTAAAGGAACCTGACGAACATAGGAGAGTCGATTCCGATGCTCTTGCCTGTGGGGGTGAGGGTGCCGGAGACCGGGTCGCGGCTGTAGATTTCGACGCGGTCGCTGTCCCTGCATGCGCAAAGGAGGAACCTGCCTTCGGGGCTGATGGCAAAATTCCTCGGGTGGACGCCTGTGCGGCAGAAACCCGCGCGCTTCACCTTTCCGGTCTTGCCGTCAACGGAGAAAATGGAGATACCGTCGCCTCTCAGGCGGTGGCTTGTGTAGAGGAAGCGGCCGTCGGGGGAGAGGTGGATGTCGGCGCTGCCGCGGCCACGGCCTTTGTAGGCGGTAAGTGTCTGTATAGGAGTAAGTTCTCCATCGTCATAGGAAAAGACAACGAGTTTGTCCCCGAGCTCGCAAAGAAGATAGGCGAAGCGTCCGTCGTCGCTGAAAACCATGTGTCTGGGGCCGAATTTGGCGCGGCTTTTTTCTTTCCAGGCGACGGTGTCTTTGCCAAGAGGCCGCTCCTTCTCCCCGCGGACGAAACGATGGATGCAGTCAAGTCCCAGGTTTGTCACGAAAATATACTTTCCTTCCGGGGAGAGCACGGCGCAGTGCATCCTGGATTCGATGACGGCCGGGGATTCTTCGCAGGAGAAAGCCTGGCTCATGCCGTTGAGAGTGCCGTCGGCATTGAGCGGGAAGGCCGTTACGGACCCTCCGGTGTAGTTCGATGTGACGACAACTCCCGGAAGCCAGAGGATATTGCAGGGGTCCCCGGCGTTTGCCGCTTCCATGGGGATGGAAAGGCTGTTGAGGGGGGAAATCCCGTCGGGGCCGAGGGTGAAGGAACTCACCCCTTGTCTTCCGTCATGAAATTCATTTACGCTGTAAACCCTTGTACCATCGTCAGATATGGTCAAAAATGTGGGATTTGCGGCAGGAGCTGTATCCAGCAGGGTCGCCTGGGCCGACCCGGAGTCAAACGAATAGAGGTAAATCCCTTCCGAGGCCGTTCCTTCCGTCAGGGTCCCTATCAGGATCCTGGGATTCTGGGCTGCGAGCGGCATCAGCCACAAAGCCGCCAATGCAAATATCAAGTTCCGTTTCATGGTTCACAAATATAGAATATTTTATACCTTTGCGGGACTTGCGCCTTATAAAATAATCTCATCTGCTATGAAAGTTCTGGATTTCTGTGCTGTTGCATCCGTTGTCCTCACAGTTTTCTCCTGCGGGCCCAAGGTTCCTGAAAACGGCGCCCTTATAACCGGCCTGGTGGCGGGGATTAATCCTTCAGACACGGTTTCCGCCGTCCTCGTCCTCATGGATGAAAATTCAGGAAAAGGCGTAATGACGGACACTCTGGAGAACGGTAAGTTCAGTTTCCGTCTGGATTCCGTCCAGGCAGACAAATACTATGCAATCTCTTTGATCAATAATTCCGGCGCATACCCGATTCCGCTCAGCCACGGCCCGGAGCTGTATCTGGAGCCCGGTGTGAAGGTCAGCGTCTGCGGAGATGCACACTATATGAACAATGCTGAAGTCAAAAGCCCCGTGAAGGACCAGAAACTTCGCGCCCGGTTTCTGGGAAAGATGTCGCTTGAAGACTGGAAGGCTCATCAGGATATCAGCGTCCACCGCAACTCTGCCGTCTATGCCCTTATATATGGCGGAGAATCTTCGGCGGAGGTTCAGGATTCGTTGCGGAGAGTCATGAAGGACGATTTGGATTCCTTGCATGGTATCGGCAACAGGCTGACCCGGCAGATTATGGAGATTCTTCAGGAGGAGGAAATCGGCCGTTATGCCCTCAGACAGCTGTATTCCATTGCAATGGGGGTTTCAAACGGAGAAGAAGAGAACCGTGAAACGGCCTGGAAGATATACGGGCGTCTATCCAATGAGCAGAAAGCCTCGTCTGAAGGCCGTAAAATCGCCGGTTACCTGGAAGATGTGCGCCGGGTGCGGGAAGGCGACCATGTAACCGAATATCATTATAAGGATGCATCCGGGGAGAAACGGAAGCTGGCTGATCTTTCCGGGAAATGGATCCTGGCGGATTTCTGGAGCCGCGGGTGCGCCCCTTGCGTCCAAGCTATCCCTGAATTGACGCGGATCGCCGAAAAGTATTCAGGAAAACTGGAAGTCGTCAGCATCAGCGTGGACACCGAGGCTGTCTGGAAGGAGGCCTCGAAAGAGCATGGAATAACCTGGAACAACTGGAACGATCCCATGGGAGAAACGGTGTTCCTGCGAATGTTCGGCACCCCCGGAATCCCCACCTTCGTTATCATAAATCCCGCCGGGACAATCTGCAAGATCCAGGCAGGCTACTCTGAATCTCTTCTGGACCGGTTGCTGCAGGATCTTATCGGCGACTGATCAGACTCGGGCAGTTGATTCTGCGACGAGTTCGGCGATGTCCACTACGGGGACGTCGGAGGAGGCGTCGGAGAAGGTCTTGAGGCAGAGGGGGCAGGCGGTGACGATGCGGTCCGGGTGGTTCACGAGGAGGTTGTCCAGCGCTCCGGCTGTAATCCGTTTCCTGTCGTCATAGCTCAGGGTGAGGCTTCCGAGGCTTCCGCCGCAGCATACGCTTTCGTCGCCTTCCTTTTCCGCCTTGCACAGCTGTCCGACTCCCTCGACAAGGCGGCGTGGCGCGTCGTAGATGCCGCAGCCCCTTCCAAGTTCGCACGGGTCGTGATAGACAAAGGAGCCTTCGCCTTTCCTGAGGGTCAGCCTCCCTTCGGCTACGAGCCTGTCCATGTATTCCGTATAGTGAAGAACCTCAATTCCTTGCAGCTTGTATTCCTCTTTGAACACCTTGAGGCAGATGGGGCAGGAGAGGACGAGCGTCGTGCAGCCGGATTCCATTATCATCTTCCTGTTGGCCTCGATGACAGTCTTTGCGGCCCGGTCCTTTCCGGCGAGCAGAAGCGGCCTTCCGCAGCACAGGCCTCCGTTCTCGTCGGCAAAGACAAAGTCTTCTCCGGCTTTCCGGAACACTTCGAGCACGGCCTTTATGATTCTGGGCGTAAGGTGGGACATGCAGCCGGCGAAATACATCACCTTCCCTCCGGCGGGCGCAGGGGTGCCGCCGCCGGCAACAGGCGCGCCGGAAACGCCACCGGGCACGGGGGCCTTCAGGGCTGAATAGTCAAAGGCCAGGCGGTCGTTGTAGGCAGCCCGCTGGCGCCTTCGGATAGCAGGCGAATCCACCCCGACGGGGCAGAGCGCCAGGCACTTGCCGCATTGCAGGCACTTGTCGGCTATACGGTTGACTTTCTTTTCGTTGTGCCTTCTCAAGAAGCGTATGAAGTAAACCGAAGAGAACCGGAGGTTCTTCTTCTGCACGTTCATCGGGCAGGCGTCCAGGCAGAGTCCGCAGCTGGAGCAGGCATAGATTTCCGCCTCGGCGTAGCCTTTCCTCGGGTGCCTTACCTTGATACCCGCATTCCGCAGCAAAATGAGCAGGGGCTCCGTGAGGATGTGCATATATCTCGAGAACGGAAGGCTAACGAAGAAGAGTCCGAGGACGATGGAATAGGCCCACCACCAGGGCATGAAATGGAGGTTGTCCCCGAAAAGGAAGCGCAACAGGGCGTTGGCCGGAAGGGTGAGGAAACTTCCTCCTGCAAGGTCGGCCGTGAAGCTCTCGGCCAGCAGCCTGAACGGGAAAATGCCCCAAAGGGAGTAGAGGGCCACCCTGTCCATGAGCGAGGGCTTGGTGGTGTGTTTCATCCCGAGCAGCCTGGAGCGGAATCTCTTGAAAATGGCAAGTCCTATACCAGCAAGGACATACAGGAGGCAGAGGTCCATGAGGAAGAAGAACAGCGAGCCCCTGAGGGTGGTGTGTCCCGGGTTCATCCAGATGAAATATCTGTAGAAGATGGGGTAGAAAAGGGAGCCGTTGTCAAGGTAGAGGTGACGGGGAGCGAACAACCACACTTCCAGGTGTCCCAGCACGATGAGGAGGAACCATCCGAAGGCTATTGCGGAGTGCATGAAGCCGAGGAGGGGTTTCCTTTTCCAGATTTTGGTGTGGAGGAGGCAGTCGCAGAAGATGTCTTTCAGGTTTTTCCAGATGAGCACCGGATTGACGAAAGAGAGGAGGAGGGCCTTCCTGTCGGAGGAGCTGAGGTTGGCGATGACCCTCACGAGGCCGACGCCGAGCCAGCACAGGCAGAAGATGATACCCGCGCAGTAGGGCAGGATGAAATGGTCGTAAGCTCCGGGGATTCTGTCGATTACCTCGGGAACGTCTGTCTGCAGTATGTAGAAGGGCGTCATTGTCCGTCAAAGTATTTTTGGATGGAGAGGATAAGGTGCCGGGTGTTGATTCCCCTGGGGCACACCATCATACATTTTCCGCAGAGCATGCACGAGGATAGAAGTTCCCTGGCCTTTTCGTTCCGGCCGTTGAGGACCGAGAGAATCGCCTGGCGGACACTGGTGTCGGCAAAGACGCCGGCCGTGCAGGAGGCCGTGCAGCTGCCGCAGGCGATGCAGGTGCGAATGCCGGAGTCGGCCCTTGCGAGGTCGTCCACCGCCTTGCGGTCCACCTTGTCCAGGTCGATGGTGGAACTTGGGGTAAGGTAGAATCCGAAATCTATCATGACTTCTGCAGGTATTCGTGGATGAGGGAGGCGGCTGCCCTGGCCTCTGCGATGGTGTCGGGGAGGGTCTTGGGGCCTGTGGCCGCTCCTGCGACGAAGAGTCCGGGGATGGAGGTGGCCTGCATTCCGCCGAAGCCGTCGAGGGAGGAGAGGAAGCCGTCATCGCCGGTTGCGAGATGTATCATTTTCGCGACTTTTGTCCCTTCGCGGGAAGGTCTCATGCCGGCCATGAGTACCAGAAGGTCGAGGGTCACCCTGAGAGGGGTGCTGGAAAGGGTGTCCTCCGCCTTTATCTGGAGGGTCTTGTCAATTCTCTCGGAAACTTCTGATACCCTGCCCCTTATGAACCTGATGCCATATTCTTTCTGGGCCTTGAGGTAGAGGTCTTCATACCCGCGCCCGAACATCCTGAGGTCCATGTAGAAGCAATAGACCGTCGCGGCGGGGAATTTGGCCTTCAGCTCGCAGGCCTGCTTGACGGCGGTGGCGCAGCACACCTTCGAGCAGTTCCGGCAGCCGGCCTTTTCGTCCCTTGATCCCACGCAGTGAACGAGGCCGATTCTCTGGGGATTGTCGATTCTCGGGTCGCCGCCAGTGCGGAAAAACTCTTCCACGTCGGCGTTGGTCACCACATGGTCGTAGATGCCGTAGCCGTATTCTTCCTTCTTTGAAGCCTCGAAAAGGTCGAAGCCCGTGGTGAGAAGGACCGCGTCTGCAATGACGCTGACACCTGAGGAGAGCGAAATCCTGAAAGAATCTCCCAAACGATTCAGGCTCAGCACATCCGATTCAAGCAGCACCTTCGTGTTCCCAAGATTTCCGACGAGGGAATCGAGGACGGGTCCTGCGGGTTTGCCTTCAGGGAAAAGCCTGTCCCAGCGTGCCAGATGGCCTCCGAGAGCCTTCTCCTTTTCCACCAGGAAAACCGTATATCCGAGGGCGTCCAGACGGGCTGAAGCCTCCATTCCGGCGGGTCCGCCGCCTATGATGATGATGTTTTTTGCCATGGGCTTATACTTTTAGACATGTAGGAAGGGCCGGGCAGCCGAGGTCCTGGCCTTTAGCCCCGAGGAATTTCTTTGCCGGTTCGTAGGGGATGCCGAGCTTGTCCAGAAGGGGTTCGACATACACCTGATGGGTCTGGAGTCCGAGGTCCCAGGGATTGAATCCCAGCACGAGTCCCGCGACCTCCTCATAAGTGAGGACGGGTATTCCCCTGCCGTTCTCCCCGTAGGTCTTGCCCTGCGATTCGGCTATCACATACTGCCAGCGGTCCATGAAATAGGCGCATCCGGGGCAGTTGGTGATGATGAAATCGGGCTCATAAGGCTCCATGCTCTCGAATTTCTTATGCGTGTTCGAGAGGGAATAACCCCTGTTGGCCTTGATGAGATACTGCCTGAAGCCGAAGCCGCAGCAGTGACGACGCTCCGGATAATCAACGATTTCCCCGCCCCAGGCTTCCACCATTCCGGCGAGGACGTAAGGATATTCCGCACCGCCGACCCCCTTCGAAGGGAACATCTTCGAGTAGTGGCAGCCTATGTGCTCCACCACCTTCAGCGGCTGTCCCGTCTTGACATTCACCAACTTGTACTTTGCCTTTGAAGCAATCTCCTCTCTCAATTTATAGATAAGGTCGCTGGTGTGGACGACGAACTTCGGCTTTGCGAACTCGAGGTTGCAGGTTTTCTTGAGGTTCTCGGCGATTTTTGCCTCCAGCTCGGGGAAATTCCTCCAGGTCTCGAGGGTCTCGATATAAATGCCGAAAGAAGTGATGCAGGAGCAGACATAGTTCTCGTAGCCATGCTTGTGCATGAGGGCGAACTGCCTTGCCACGATGGTCATCACCGTTTCGTGGGGGATGGTGTCGGTGTGGTAGGCGATGCCTCCGCAGGTGGTATGATGCTCGTTCTCAAATACATCCCGTCCGAGAATGCCGCGGGTTATCTTCAGCAGGGCCCCTTCCGACGCAGGGAAGAAGGTCTGCCTGATGCAGCTGCGGACATAATAGTAGTGGTCGTCCGGTATCTCTTTCTGGTAGTCGGACCAGATTTTTTGTTTTCCTTCGTAAATCATTTCCTGTTCAGATGTTTGGGGCTGGACTGTTCATAGAGCATGGCGGAGAACTCCTCCTCGGTGAGGCCGAGCTCTTCGGCCTTTTTCCTCCCTGCCTCCTTCACCGTTTCCATTCTCTTTGTGGCCCCGGTGAGGTCGAAGATTTTCTTCAGCTGGGCGAGATCTTCGTCGGGAATTTTCCTGAGGGCCCCGGGGCCGCCGCCTTCGAGGTTGGCGCCGAGCCTTTCATACACCTCGTCCATGTGCTGCTCTTCCCACTCCCAGACCCTTCCGGCCTCGGGATGGGATTTATAGTCGAAATGGCGCGGATAGACGCAGTATCCGTAGTTGAGGACATTGCCGCAGATATCCCTCGAAAGGAGATATTGCTGGCGTCCTTTTTCCGATTCGATGAAATAGCCGAGGTCGATGGAAAGGGACCTCAAGGCCATGATTACCAGGCCCGGGGCGTTTTTCCTCGGGCAGCGGGTCAGGCAGCTCATGCACTCGCCGCAGTACCAGATGACATCGCTCCGGAGAAGCTCCTCGATTTTCTCTTCGTCGCCGCTCTGGACAATGTCAACAATTCTTCTGGGGTCGTATTTGTAGAACTCGGCGGCAGGGCAGACAGCCGTGCACGTTCCGCAGTTTATGCAGGCATTGAGGCCCTCCCGGAGCCGGTAATCCTGCATCAATTTATCGTATAGCATGCCCATAGGCAAAGAGGTTTTGGTTTATGTACAAACACAAATATATAAAATTATTTTTTTGTCCAAATTTTTCCGACTGTTCTTCCTTTGTTGGATTTGGCCGGGAAAAGCGTTATATTAGCGGAACTCAAAACTAAAGACCTATCATGCAAAGAAGAGATTTCTTAAGGACATCGGCCCTCGGCGCTGCAGGGCTCATCCTTCCTTCATCACTTTCCGGCTTTGCCGCTTCCGCCAAGGCTCCGGCAGCCAGAAAATCTGTAAATGACAAGATTACGCTCGGATTTATAGGCCTTGGCCAGCAGGCCATGTTCCTTCTGAACGGCTTCATCAGGATGGACGACGTTCAGGTCGTGGCCGGCTGCGACGTGTACGACATCAAGAGGGACCGTTTCGTGCGGCGTGTGAGCGACTACTACACGAAGAAAGGCGTAAAGAAAGTCAAGGTGGACGTCTATGAAGACTACCAGGACCTCCTTGCCCGTGCGGACATCGACGCCGTGGTCATCGCCACGCCCGACCATCAGCACGCCATCATCGCCATAGCCGCCTGCAAGGCCGGGAAGCACGTCTATCTCGAAAAGCCCCTCACCCTCACCATCTACGAAGGCCAGCAGCTGGTGAAGGCGGTACGCAAATATGGCCGCATCCTCCAGGTGGGCAGCCAGCAGCGCTCCAGCGCCGAATTTATCCATGCCGCCACCCTCGCCCGCGAAGGTGAGCTCGGCAAGATTCGCAAGATAAAGGTCTATGTCGGCCGCAACGACGTGAACCGCGTCACCGGGGCTCCCGCGCCCAACAACCTTCCCCCGATGGAAGTGCCCGCCGGCCTGAACTGGGACAAATGGCTCGGCCCCCTTCCCCCCTCCGTCCGCTACCACTCCGACCTCGACCCGGTCATCACTCCCGATAAGGACGAACAGCTCTGGGGCGCCTGGAGATGGTACAAAGTCTCCGGAGGTGGCCTCATGACCGACTGGGGAGCCCACATGTTCGACATCGCCCAGTGGGCCATCGGCAAGCATGGCAGCGTTCTCCATCAAGGCCGTCATTGCAGGGGCAGCAAGCACAGGCATATCTCCAGACCCCATCTGAA
>CAMOVV010000003.1 GCA_946627685.1 uncultured Bacteroidales bacterium | reverse complement strand
GGAAGGGGACATTTCACCGAGGGCAACGGCTGGCAGTACACCTTCATGGTGCCCCAGAGTCCCGAAGACCTGATCCGTCTTCACGGCAGCGACGAGGCTTTCGTGCAGAACCTTGACAGCCTCTTCGTGGCCGAAGGCGACCTGGGAGGCGGCGCTGCTGACGTCACCGGCCTTATCGGAATGTATGCCCACGGCAACGAGCCCAGCCACCAGACCGTATATCTTTACAGCTTCGCCGGCCAGCCCTGGAAGACGGCCCAGCTGGTCAATAGAATCCAGAAGGAACTCTACACCGACCAGCCTGACGGCCTCAGCGGCAACGAGGACTGCGGACAGATGTCGGCCTGGCATGTGCAGTCGGCCCTGGGATTCTTCCAGGTGAACCCTGCCGGAGGCGACTATGTCTTCGGTACCCCCCTGTTCCCGAAAGTCGTGCTGAACATTCCCGGCGGCAAGACCTTCACGGTCATAGCCAAAGGCGTGAGCGACAGCAATATCTACATCAAGGGCGCCAAGCTCAACGGAAAAGAATACACCAAGTCCTACATAACCTACGACGACATCATGGCCGGCGGCACCCTGGAGTTCTCCATGAGCTCGAAACCCAACGAGAACTTCGGCAAGGCCCCCGCAGACAGGCCCGTCAGCGCTAGGTAATTTGTAGATTGATTATTAAATACAATTTTTTATGAAGAAGGGCGTTTTCCTGCTTCTTACCCTGCTGATCCCTTTCGCTGGATTTGCGGATGACGTGATAGTCAGGACCGCCAAAACTGTCGGGGCAGTCAAACCGATGAACTGCCTCAACAACGGTCCTCTCGGCAGCCAGTTCTTCAATTCAAACAGGGGCGGAGCCCTCAAGTCGGTCCATATACCGTACGCGAGGACCCACGATACGTCCGAATCCATGGGCTATGGCGGGGAGCATACTATCGACATCTCGGCGGTTTTCCCTGATTTCTCGAAAGACGTGAACGATCCGGATGCGTACGTGTTCAAGGAGACGGACAGGTTCATCAAGAACAACTACGACGGCCGGCAGGAAGATGGAATACACCTTCCCCAGGTTCTCCTACACCGTGATTACGCTTGGGAAATAGTCCGTCAGCGCCTTGTCCCTGTCGGCTCCGCCGTCATTAGGAACCTGAGTTCGCCGCCTTTTACGAGGTCGGCGTGGCGGAGTACGGGCCCTTCCACGGTTTCCCCGTTCAGGATGACCTCCTTCACGTATTTGTTCTCCTCGGACAGGTCCTGGGCTACGACCTTAAGCGTCTTGCCTTCAGGCAGGAAGATGGTCGCCGACGGCAGCTGGGGAGCGCCTATGACATAGTCGCCGCCGCAGGGATTGACGGGATAGAAGCCGAGCATGGAGAAAATGTACCAGGCTGACATCTGGCCGCAGTCGTCGTTGCCGCAGAGCCCTTCAGGGCCGGGATTGTACTGGGTCTGACAGATTGTGCGGATTAGCTCCTGGGTGCGCTCGGGACGGCCTGCCAGGGCGTAGAGATAGGCTACATGGTGGCTCGGCTCGTTGCCGTGGGCATACTGCCCGATAAGGCCGGTGACGTCGTCGCTGAAACCGCCGTTGCTGATGTCGCGGCTGATCGAGAAGAGGGTGTCCAGCTTGGTGCAGAAGGCTTCTTCTCCTCCGATGAGGTCGATGAGCCCGGGGACGTCATGCTGGACGTGCCAGGTGTACTGCCAGGCGTTGCCTTCCGTGTAGTCGCCTCCGGCCGTGCTTGCGTGGGAGGCCATGAAATGGTTGAACGGAGTCCTCCACTGTCCCTTGGTGTCCTTTCCTCGCATCAGCTTCGTTCCGGGGTCGAAAAGGTTGCGGTAATATCCCGCCCTTTTCAGGAAGAAGGCGGCGTCTTCCTCTTTCCAGAGGGCCTTTGCGAATAGGAAGGCGCAGTAGTCGTCATAGCAGCATTCCAGAGTCCTGGAAACGCTTTCCTCCTTCACGAGGTCGAAGGGGAAATAGCCGTATTTGTCGTAAAGGGTCCAGTCCGTCTTGGGCTCGGGAGTCGTCAGTGAGGTCTTCACAGCCTCGTATGCCCTTTCCGCGTCGAAGCCCTTGAATCCCTTGAGGTAGGCGTCCACGATGACGGGGACGGCGTGGTCCCCTATCATTCCGTAGTTCTCGATTCCCCAGAGCGACCAGATGGGAAGGAAGCCCTGGATGTCGCGAAGGTCGAGCATGGAGTTCACGAAATCGTCCACTTTCTCGGGGGCGACAAGGGTGTAGAGGGGATGGGCGGCCCGGTAGGTGTCCCAGAGGGAGAAGGTGGAGAAGAAGGGCTTCTCTCCGGCGTCGGCGATGTTGTCGGGGTGGATGAAGAGCTTGTACATTGCGCTGTAGAACATCTCCTTCTGCACGTCGGTGCCCTCTATGATTATCCTTGAAAACAGGTTTTCCCACTGCTCCGCGACGTCTCCACGGGCCTTTTCAAGGTCCCAGCCGGGCACTTCCGCTTCAAGATTGGCGATTGCTCCCTCCACGCTGCTCCGGGATATCGACACCTTGGCTTTCAGCTCTTTACCTTTGAGGTCGAAGGCCAGCACCAGCCTCGGCCCTTTTTCGAGAGAGTCCCTTTTCGGCAGGACGCTCTCCACGGTGTAGGGGGCGCTGAATTCCATGCAGTAGTAGTAAGTCCTGTTCACCCAACCCTTTGTGAGGGTTTTTCCGGTCAGCCTGTAGGGATTGGAGGTGTCGTGGGTGGACTGGCGCACCTTCACGGGAAGCCTTTCCGGCCTTGAGACGATTCCGCTTTGCAGGTCCACCAGCATCCTCGCCTTGCCCGGCTGGTCAAAAAGGAAGCTCTCGAGGGCGCAATGCTCTGTGGCAACCATGCTTGCAAGGACTCCGGCCTCGTCCAGATAGACGCTGTACCAGCCCGGCTCGGCCTTCTCGCTCTTCTTGTCGAAATGACTTGTCCACGAGTCGGTTATGCTGCCTTCAGAGAAGGGGAGTATGAGCAGGTCGCCGAGGTCCGAGCTGCCCACTCCGTTCAGCCTGTTGTGGCTGAAGCCCTGGAGGGTGGTGTCGGGATATTGGTAGCCGCCCGTGTATTCCCAGGCGCAGTTGCCTGTCTGCGGTCCCACGGACACCATGCCGAAAGGCCAGGAGGCGCAGGGGTGGCAGTGGCCGTAGCCGGAGGTTCCCTGGAACAAATCGACGTGGGAAGAAAGTCCGGCGTTCCTGTGGCAAGCCGTGAAAAGGAATACAATTGCCGCGAATGCGGTCAGGGTGAAAGCGGGTTTTCGTGTCATTGAAGTCAGGTTATTGTTTGGTATAGGCAAATTTACTTCATTTTTTTTATATATTTGTGTCAATGGTTTCAATGCAGGACATAGCCGACAGGTTGGGCGTCTCCAGGAGCACGGTTTCCCTCGTTCTCAGCGGGAAAGCCGTAGGCAAGGTGAGCTCCGCCGTCCAGAAAGAGGTCCTCAGGGTTGCCGGGGAGCTCAACTACCACGTCAACGACCTTGCGAGGAGCCTCCGCACCGGCGAGTCCAGGATTATCAGCGTCATCGTTACTGACATTTCCAACGATTTCTTCGGCCGCCTCACCTTCCACATCCAGGAAGAGGCGAAAAAAGCCGGATATCTCGTGCTTACCATCAACAGCAACGAGAATATCGACGAATTCGACAGGATGGTGGGAATGCTCATGAGCAAGAAGGTGGACGGAATCATCGCGGTTCCTCCGCCGGAAGGGGGAAGAAGCATTACGGAGATAAAGGAACACGGCATCCCCGTGGTCACCGTTGACAGGGAGTGTCCGGTGCTCGATGTGGACTATGTGGGGGTTGACAATTATGAGGCTTCCCGCCAGGCGGTGGAGAACCTCGTCGCCGCCGGCCTGCGGAATATCGGCGTGGTGACCCTGGACCTGGATATCCCCCCGCTTAACGAGAGAATCAGGGCCTACAAGGATGTCCTGACGGAGGCCGGGGCGGCGGACAAGATTCGGGAGAGGAGGATAAGGTTCCTCCATGAGGATTCTGAAATCGAGTCTATGATAAAGGAGTTCGAGGACTGTGACGCCGTCTATTTCACCTCCCAGAGGATTTTCACGAGGGCGATGTCCTGCGCCTCCCACACCGGGGTCTCGTTACGGAAAGACATGTGCCTGCTCTGTTTCGACGATATCAGCCCGTACCGGAGCCTGGACTTTGATATCCGGTATGTCGAGCAGCCGATTCAGGAAATGGCGCGCAAGGCCTTCAGCCTTCTCCTGATGAGGATCAGAGGAGAAAAAAACCTTGCCGGGAGGTATCTTTTCCAGGCAAGGTACATAGGATAGTTCTCCGAAGGGAGGGTGTCAGATGATTCCCTTCAGGCTGGCGGCCTTGGCCTTGTCAGCCGCGTTCCTGAGGTCTTTCAGGGTCGCCCCCGACAGTATCATCTTGTAATAATCCATGATTGTTCCGGCAAGGGAAGCGTCCTCGAGTCTGCTGACTTCGGCAAGGACTTTTCCGGCCGCTTCTTCGCCCTGCTCCTCGCCGGCCTCGTCCAGATAGCGTTTCAGGGCGGCTGCGGCCCCCACGCAGATGTACGCCGGGGTAACGCCCTCCTTGATTGCCATCAGCGAAGAGCCTATCAGCCTGTCGTCCGGTCCCAGTTTGCGGGCGGGGTCGCCGCCGACTCTTTCGCAGGTGTCTTTCAGGGCCGCGTTGGTGAAGCGTCCCAGAAGGTCGCTGATGTGCATCTGAAGGTCCCCGAGGGCTACTCCGTAGTGACGGCTGAGGGCCAGGGCGCTTTCCAGCATGGCGTTCTGGGCGATAATCCTGATGTCCGGAATGTCAATCGCTTCAAAGATGTACCGGCACCCCACAAGGCCTCCGAGGTAGGCCGTGACCGCATGTCCCATGTTGTGGATGAAGAGCTTGCGCTTGACGAAGAAATCGAAAGGCTCAAAGGGCACCATATCCTTTATAGCCGGGATTTCTCCCTTGAATGCAGCCTTGTCCACAGGGAGGAAGCCGTATCTCTCGACACAGACCCTGAGCGGCTCGCCGTCTTTCATCTCATCGGTCTGCACGGGCACCATCCTTCCGATGGACGCCTCCACGAGGCCGACGCTCCTGTCGAAGACGGCTTTTTCCTCCTGCGAGAGCTGATCCTTGATCATTCCTTCAACAACCTTGTTGGCGTCGTTGAGGTTCTCGCATATTATTATGTTCAGCGGTCCTCCCCCGGAGGCCCATCTTTTTCTCAGTCCGGCTACAATGTTGGGGATTATGAACTTGAGTATCCTGGCTCCCACCGCGGTGGCCATGAGGTCGCACTGCGCGATTGCCTCGGAAGCCGCTTCGGCGTCGTTTCCGTTCACGGCGGTAACATTCTCTATCAGAAGGTCTTCGTTGCCCTCGTTGGACACGATTCTCACCGGATAGTGATGCTCGGTCGAAAGCCTTGTCACCACGGCCTCGGCCACGTCGATGAATGTAACCTCATACCCTGAACGGCTCATCAGGGCTCCGATGAATCCGCGGCCGATATTGCCGCCGCCGTACATCACTGCTTTTTTCATTTCCATTTATTTTTCAGAGAGATTCTTTCTCGATTTCTTCAATTCTGTGCAGCCAGTATCCCCAGTAGTTATCGACGGCCCGCATCGCTCTCTTCGGCTTTCCTTGCGAGTCATAGAGGGTGAAGCTGTCGGTCGTGGAGTACCGGTAGTTCGTGAACTCCCAGCCGAAACGGGTGCCGCTGCGGAGCGTATTCTCAAGTATTCTGTCCAGGGTCGCTTCCGCAAAACCGTAGTCGCTCCCGTTCATGGTCATGTGCTCGCTTACGGCCCAGTCCCTTCCGGTTTCCTTCATGATTCTATAAACGCGGTCGTACGCGGCCTTGTTAGGGGCGGAGGCCGTGAATTTCCAGTGCCAGTTGACCTGGAGGATGTCGGCGCAGGTCAGGTTTCTCAGAAATTCATCGCTGTCTCCGTTCCTCAGATACATTTCGGCTCCGTCGGTTTCAAGATAATCGACTGCCACATAGGCCTTTTCCCCGGCCACGGAACGCCAAGCGGCGGCGTCTCCGTTCACCCATTCGGCCAGATACCAGGCCCTGAACCTGTTCCAGGTCTTGTTCTGAACGAAAGAGTCGGGAATGGGGAAGGTCTCAGGCATTTCGGAGGAAGGGTCGCTGATGCCGTTACGTTTCCTCCATTCATTGTAGGCCTTCCTTGCGTTTTCGCTGTAGTCCAGCGCTATGGCGCCCATGTACTGGGGCTCCACCGTCGTTTCCACGTAAAGCACCTTTTTCAAATCCAGGGCCTGGGCGATTTCCCGGATATACTGCCGGCTGGCCTTGAGGTAGTCCTCGTTGAAGAGGGAAACGACCTTGCTGCCGAAGCCGTATTCGGTGTCCGTCACCGGGTTTCCGTTGCGGTCCACGGCATATATTTCATCCCCGTGCGAGGACCAGAACCCTTCGGGGACGCTGTTGCCTCCTACGGAGTAGTTGCCGAGATTGATGCAGGGGTACATTCCCTTGGCATAGACAGCGTCCACGACTTTCCTGAGAGGCTCCGTCGATTTGTCCAGGTGCCCGTCCCCGTCCGTGTCGTACCAGTCCCACGAGCAGCAGATTTCCACGGTGTTGTAGTGGTATTTTAGCATGTCGTCCAGCTCGTCGATAATCTCCTGGGCTTCAGGGGGATTGCTCGTGATTGTGAGGGGCTTGGCTATTTTCAGGAACTTCCATTTCCCGTCCAGGTAGAATTTCCCGTCGTGGATGGACCATTTGGTGTAGTCCACGATGGGGTTCTTCTCGATTCCCGGGTCGGGATAGTCGGATTTGGACTTGGGTTCATCCTTGGGCGCGGGAACATCCTCCCCTCCGCTTCCCCCGCAGGAGGGAAGAAGGAACAGTGCCAGCATCAGCGCCTGGAGGATTCTTCTTGCCATCTTCATCAGTGCTGAGACTCAATTTCTTCCACCATGTGCATCCAGTAACCCCAGTAGTCGTCAACCCTCTTCATTGAGGACTTCGGGGAGTAGTCGCTCTTGTACAGGCAGAAATTGTCGTTTGAATTAGGCAGGATGTTGACGAACTCCCATCCCAGCCTCGTGCCCTGGTTGAGGGTGTTCAGCAGGAGCTTGTCGATGACGGAAGAGGCGAAATTATAGTCGCTTCCGTTGAGGGTCATGTGCTCGCTGACCGCCCAGTCCCGTTTGGTTGCGTTCTTGACCTGGTAAACCCTGTCGTAGGCTTTCTGGTTGGGCCCCCCGTTGGTGAAATGCCAGTTGACCTGGATAATGTTCGGGCAGGTCAGCGCAGTCAGGAATTCGATAGGGTTGCCGTCCCTGTTCTGCATGGAAGATTCCGTCGCATCCAGGTAATCGACTGCCACGTAGGCATTTTCTCCGGCGACGGACCTGTAGGCCGCCGCATCTTCGTTGACCCATTTGGCAAGGAACTGCGCCCGGAATTTGTTCCAGGTGGCGTTGTTGACGAATGACGCCGGGATGGGGAAGGTTTCAGGCATTTGCGAGGCGGCGTCGGTAATGTTGTTCGCCTCCCTCCATTTGGCGTACTCCGCGCGGGCGGAGGCGTCATAGCTGAGGGATATCGTTCCCATGTACTGCGGTTCAACCGTGGTCTCGAACCATAGAATCTTTCGCGTATCTATCTGGGAAGCAAGGCTTTTGATGTAGTTGTGGACGGTTTTCCGATATCCTTCGTGGAAAATGGAAATCACTTTGCTCCCGAAGCCGTATTCGGTGTCTGAGACTTTCTGCCCGTTGCTGTCGATGGCTTCCGCATCGGGGTAGCGGCTCCAGAATCCGTCGGGAATCTGGCCTCCGCCCACCGCGTAGGTTTCAACGGACAGGCAGGGGTACATTCCCTTCTGGTAAATCGCGTTGATGAGCCTGTTCAGGCCGGAGACGACCGCGGAACTGACGACTCCGTCTCCGTCCGGGTCGAAATGATGCCAGTAGCAGTTCATCTCAATGGCATTGTAGTGCTTTTTCCTGATGACATCGAGTTTGGAAATGAGGTCATCGACTGCGGCGGCATCGGCGTAATTTATGAGGGGTTTGCCGATTTTGAGGAACTTCCATTTTCCGTCAAGGTAGAATTTCCCGTCGTGGATGGACCATTTCGTGTAGTCCACGATGGGGTTCGGGTCGATTCCAGGGTCGGGATAATCTCCCATCCCAAGTTCCGTGTTTCCGGAGCCTGAACCCGAGCCTGAACCGGAGCCTGAACCCGAGCCGTTGCCGGTGCCCGGATTGTCTTTTCCTGCGGTCCCGCCGCAGCCTGCAATAAGTGAGAGGGAGACAATCCCCGTCAGGATGAATCTGAAGATTTTCATGTTGTTGTATCGTCTTTTTTATGAAATGGCATTAAGTAAGCCTGCAATTACCGTGCGAGGATTGCAGCGCGGAATATCTGTTATTTATTTGCTTCGGCCCATGAGCGGAAAGCCTGTATCATCGAGAAGAGGACGCCGGCCTCACCGCGGTATGTCCCTGAACCCATGGGCTTTCCGGACAGGTCGTACCACTCGTTGAAAGTCTTGGTCTTCGCGACCCTCGAGAACATGGGAGCGGCCTCGTCCCAGGCTTCCCGCACGAATCCGTGACGTACAAGCTGTGTGATGATGCGTCCGCCGTACCAGGTCCAGTCTCCTCCGTTCTGGTAGGAATATGCCTTCATTATCGGGTTCTTGAAAAAGCCGTCAGGATAGGCCGGGTACTGGGTGATTCCTATTGAAGTGGCTCCTGCCGCCTCCATGTTGCGGAGCATGGTTTCGTTGACGGCGCGGATTTCCTCGAGGCTGAGAAGGCCCGCCTCCATCGCCACTCCCGTTCCTCCGTGATAGAAAATGCGGTTCTCGTCGAAATCGGCGGGGAAGGGGGAGCCGGAGAGGTAAATATGGGGGATGAATTTCTGGTTCTCTTTGTCCCATAGGTGTTTACGCACGTTGTCGGCGAGGGTTTCCCGTACATTTTTCCAATGCGGGACCGCTTCCTTGTCTCCGGTGATGCGGAGGTAGGCGTCAATCGCGGAGATAAAGAGGGCGTTGTCGTAGATATCGATGCAGAAATGGCTGTTGTCGTTTATGAAAACACCCCATTCATGCTCCGGCTGGACATCGCCCCAGTCGGCCGTCGTAGCCCCCCACAGGAGGCCGTATTTCTCGTTGTAACGGTGTTCCATCAGGAACTGCATCGCCATCCGGAGCCGCCTGTCAATGGTGATTCCGCCAATCTCTGTCTTCAGGAAATCCTTGTTTCCCGTCTTTGTGACATATTTCGAAACCGCCAGGATCAGGGAAGATTCCTGGTCGGTCTCGACGGTGTTCTTGTGGGCGAGGTACCGGGGCTCGAGATCCGAGGAAATGTATTTGTAGTCCAGCCGGGCCTTTTCCTTCGGAACGAAACCGTCGGGAATGTTGCCGTCTTCTCCCTGGAAGCGGAAGAACGGAAGCAGGTTTTCCCTGATTTTCTCGTCCGGCATCTCCTCTATGGCGAGCTCGATGAAGGTGTTGAAGTCCCTTATCCAGACTTCGTCATACCCGGAGCCCGCGTTGAAACCGGTCCGGACCAGCTTTCTTGCAAGCGCCTCTACTTCAGCCGTTACCGGGTCGGAAAGGATTTCCCGGGCCAGCTCCTTCCTTGACTGGGCGGTGCCTTCCCGGCTGTCGAAATCGAAGAACTCCTCGTTCTTGTCCACGCAGGCGACGGCCCGCACATGGGCCCTGGGATTCATGATGGTGAACGGGTGGTCGGAGACATAGTTCCTCATGCGGCTCCCGAAGACGGAAACCGTTGCCTTCGCATCCCCGATGACCTTCATGTAATCGTAGCTCTTTCCGTAGGCGGTGAGGGCCCCGTTCTTGCCGGAGAAGCACTCCACGTTGGTCAGGGCCGTGTGGCCGCCGCCCTCTATCACGATGGGATGGATGTCCTCCACGTCGTCCCCGATATTCGCGATAATCGACCCCTGGGCTATCTGCCAGTTGCGGTTGAAACTGTTGTTGCCTTTTTTATACAGGCCGATTGCGACGCAGTCCAGGTTGAAGTTCGTCAGCTGGCCGTACGATTCACCCCCGAGATAAATGCCCCCATAGGCTCCGAAGGTGAAGAGGTCCATCATCTGGGCGTTGTCGGTGTGGTCAATCCAGTAGGTGAAGGTCTTTTTCGCTACGACGGCATCGACCACCTTGACGCTGAAGCTCCTGTCAAATTCCCTCATGTTCGAAGGGTTGACATGGCAGTGGAGAATCCTCGGAATGTCATAGCAGCGGTCAATCGCGATGAACTCGCCGCCGAGGGGGTAGCCGTAGCAGTGCTCGAAAAGAATCTGTTCGCAGAATTGCCCCTGGGCGGCGCGGAAGTCCATGGCCATGTATTCCCCGTAGAAGGTCAGGTTGTTGAGGGTGACTCCTTCCACGACCCGGACGTCGTGCGACATCTGAATCGTTGGCTTGTAAGGGATTATCGCCGCCGGGTCGTTGTATGCCTGGTCGGGATAGTAGAACTGGATTCCCTGGATTCTGGTGGCGGATTCCACAGTTATGAACGGATGGGCCGTATCTTTTATCAGGAATACGGAGCCTGTGGGTTCCTTCCTTTCGGGATGGCGGGTTCCGCGGCCGGTGGGGCCGTGCGCTCCTTCAAGGGAGACGTTGCGCCTGAGGAGGATTCCCGTAGCGACCGGATAGCCTCCCTCCACCGGGGTCACATAAAGGGCCTTGCCGGCGGCCGCGGCCCAGTCGATGGCTTTCTGGAGGTTGACCCGGTTCACTTCCGGTGAATTGCCGGGCAAGACGCCGAACTCCTGGATTGAAACAGGTTCAGTCGTTGTTTTTTTGTCTTTGGCCTGCAAGGTGAAGGCAAGCAGGATGGCTATGGCCGGAAGCAGGAATCTTTTCATGATATTTTAGTCTTCGTGGAAACGCAGGTTGTCAATCTTTACCGTAACGTTGTCATTGACGGCAAGATGGTAGATGCGGAAGAAATTGATTGCGGCCAAATCGGGAGAGGAGCCGGTCACCCTGGCGTCGCTGAATTTCAGGTCCAGGCTGTTCCAGCCGCTTTTGAGTCCGAGGCTTCCTATCATCCATGCGTATTCCTTGCTGTCAGGTCCGCCGGAACTTGTAATCTCAATCGCGCCCTCCCCCGAAAGTTTTATTTTGGAAATGTCGCTTATGTAGAGGTCAAACAGAAGATGCCCGCCCTTGCGGTCGGTCTTTGAATCCACAGGCGTGCCTGTCCATTTGAACAGGACCTGGTTCTGGCCCGGCCCTGCCGTCACGCTGTAGTTCCCTTCCGTCTTGATGTTTCCGTCCATGTTGACGGGGCCGAGACCGCTGGCCCAGCCGGCGGCGGACTCGCAGTCATTGAACGTCGTGGTGACGTCGTGTTCGATGTCGCTTTCTTCTCCGTCATAGGTGTAGTCGAAGAAAGAGGAATTTTTGTCCACGCAGGCCAGGGCCCGTACCTTTACGGCATTGCTTTTTATCGTGATGGGGAAATCGGCCGTGTAATTGCGCATGCGGCATCCCACCATCGATACGGTCGTCTCTTCATTACCGTCAACCGTGATGAAATCGTAGGACGCGCCGATGGACGTGAGGGCCCCGTTCTGTCCCGAGAACGATTCTACGTTGGTGATGGCCAGATGGCCTTCCCCGTCGATGTAGATGGGGTGGATGTCTTCGACTTTGGTCCCGAGATTGGCGATTATGGAGCCCTGGGAGACCTGCCAGTTGCGGTTGAATGACTGGTCGCCTCCCTTGTAGATTCCTATGCCCACGCAGTCGAAATTGAAGCTGGTGAGCTCGCCGTAGGTGGATTCTCCGAGCCAGATGCCGCCGTAGGTGGCAAAAGTGAATATGTCCATTGCCACGGCGTTGTCCGTGCGGTTTATCCAGTATGCGTAGGTCTTCCTGTCAACGACCTTCTGCATGACGTCGCCGGTGAAGGACCGGCCGAATTCCCTCATATTCGCGGGGTTGACGTGGCAGTGCAGTATCCTCGGAATGTCATAGCACCTGTCCAGGGCGATGAACTGTCCGCTCAGGGGATAGCCGTAGCAGTTTTCGAAAAGAATCTGCTCGCAGGTCACGTTCTCGGGCGCCCTGAAATCCATTGCGAAGTATTCGCCGTAGAAGGAAAGGTCGCGGAGGGTGACCCCGTGGACGCTGGAAGTGGAAGAAGTCTGAATCGTCGGCTTGTACTGCTTTATCGCGGAGGGGTTGTTCCAAGCCTGTTCCGGGTAGTAAAACTGGATTCCCTGCACCCTCGTGGCGGATTCCACAGTCAGGAACGGAGCGCTCCCGTCGGTGATTACGAACAGGGAGCCGGTAGGCCCGGTGCCGTTCTTGTTCCTCGTGCCGCGTCCGGTGGGACCGTGGGCTCCGATCAGGGAGACATTCCGTTTGAGGATGATTCCCCCATCGACTTTATAGCCGTCTTCGACCGGTTCCACGTAGAGGGATAACCCAGCGGAGGAGGCTTTGTCAATGGCCGCCTGCAGGTTTTTCTTGTTCAGCGCCGCGGAATTTCCGGGCAGGACTCCGAATTCCTGTATCGACACCAGGGGACTGTCCGCTCCGGTGGAAATATACAGCGTGTCAACCTTGGTTATAATCTCCGGGGTGCCGGAGTTTTTGTCCTGGCACCCGCAGAGAAATAACATGAAAGCGGTTGAAACGAGGATGTATAGGTTCCTGTTTCTCATTATTGGTTTTATTTAATGCCGAGCGTGACAATCTCGTGTCCGCGGACTTTGACCCTCACCTTGTTCCCGATGATTTCAGGAGCGGCGGCCCCTTCCAGCGGATACTCGATGAGGTTGAGCCTGCGGGCGGCGGATATGCCCTTCGGCAAGGTTATTTCCGTGACGGTTTCCTTGCCCTGCATCTCGCAGAGACGGATGATGAGTTCGTCGCCGTCCTCGGACTGTTTGATGGCGGAAAGACTGACGTTGTCTTTGTCAATAGCGATAAGGGAGGCCTCTTCGGGCTTGGTCGCGTGTTCTTTTACAAGAGCCAGCGACGGCGGCTCGGCCGCATATACCGGAACGTTGTAAATCTCTCCCTCACGCATCACTCCGTTTTCCCAGCCTCCGGTGTGGGGGAACAGGGAATAGTGTATCTCGAAGCGACCCAGATTGGGATAGATGTCCGGATTGCCGGCGGAGCGGAGAAGGGTGAGGCGGAGCTCCCCGTTATGGTAGGAATGTCCGTATTTCGTCCTGTTGAGGAGGGCGATGCCGGTCTGGCCGTTGTTGACGTCAACCCATTTCTGGGCGGGAACTTCCTGTCCGTCATTATCTTCCCTGGTGGAAGGATTCTCATAGTGGTGACCGAGCCAATGGGGAACCTCTCCTCCGGCGAATTTGCCGTTGGCGGGGCGTTCCACTACATTGAAGGGCACATCGCACCACAGGCGGGAATCATCGGTGGCCAGGGGGAAGACGGCGCGAAGCATGGGAGACTCCTTGTCATCCCCGCCCGTTTCGAGCCAGTGAACCTCCACGTCATAGTCAATCCTCGGATATGAACGGTAGATATAGGTCCTGATGATGAATTTGGAATTACCCCAGACCTTGGTGGCTTCCACGCAGGCGCGCACCGGGCCGTTCTCCACTTTGCAGTAGTAGGTCTCCTTCTCCGGAGCGTTCTCCAGATAGCCGAGCCAGTTGCGGTCCATGTTCCTTACGGGAAGGACTTTGGTGACGTCCTCGATGGAAGCGTTCTTGTTGATTGTCCAGGACTTCATCTGCCCGTCCCTTATCTCGTTATAGATGCGGAGGGTGTTGAGGTGGCCTCCGTCGCGGACGAACTCCTTGCCGCTCTTCTTGTCTATCAGGCTCACGATGTCTCCCGTCGAGGGGTCAATCCTGATTTTGAAGTAGTCGGTGTCGAAGGTGTTGTCCTTGTAAGGGATGGGTTCATTGAAGACTCCCGGCTGCATGACATCCACGTAGAAGGTCTTGTAGCCGCCGGCAGGCATTTCGTCCACGACGAACTGCACTTTGGAGAAATACTTCGGAGGGGAGGTCTTGCCCCATACGATCTGGGCCGGGTAGGTCTTTCCCGAAGCGTCACGTACGAGGACGGAGGCCACGTTCCCCTGTCCGACATCTTTGATTTTCAGGTTCTTCGAACCATAGAAATCGGTCCAGCCGCGGAGTTCCGCGGTAGCCGGCATCTCGTGGGAGAAGACATCGGCCTCGACGAGCATCTTGCCTCCGTAAGGATGGAGGTTGTATGCTACGACCGGCTGTCCCAGGCCCTCCTGGAACTTGATTCCGTCGGCGAGGTTCCTGAAAGCCTTGTCCCTGATTTCTCCGGCCTGGCGGTAGGTTTCCATGTAGCGGGAAACCGATTCCCTGTTGGATTCATAGACGGCGGAGCCCGTCAGGATATCGTGGAACTGGTTGAAGGTGACATTGCGCCACAGGTTTTTGTACAGGTCATTGGGATATTTGTCCCCATCGACGAACCAGCGCAGGGAATTGAAGAACTCCCCTTCGTAGAGGGCCCGCTCGCAGTTGCGGTTGCCTTCCTTGTTTTCGGCGACGGTGGTGTAGCAGCCTTCGAACACATACTGCATTTCACCCCTGTGGACAGGACGTCCGTCCATTTCCTTCGAAAGACTCTTGAAGAAGTCTTCGGCCGTGGTGAATTTGACCGCGGGGGCGTTCTTTTTCACCGCGTCGATTCTGTGGACGTTATCGATGTTCTCGCGGGTCGGTCCGCCGCCATGGTCTCCTACTCCCACCGGGTGCAGGATCCTGTGACGGTCGGGGGCATACCTGTTGAAGCGGTCGAGCAGCTCCTTCTCGGACACGGTGCCGTTATAGGAACCTCCGGTGTAGCAAAGGACTCTGGACGAGTCGGGAGCCTCCCACCAGAAGGACCCGGGATAGGCCCCGCTGCGCATGAAATAGAAGTAGTTCTGGCCCGAAAGCCTCAGGATCTGCGGCAGCTGCGAAGTGTGCCCGAAGTCGTCGGGAAGCCAGCCGACACGTGACATGCGGCCGAATTTTTCCTGGAAGTAGCGCTGTCCGAGGAGGACTGAACGGGTGAAGCCTTCTCCGGAGGGAAGGTTCTGGTCGCTTTCCACCCACATTCCTCCGACAGGCTCCAGGCGGCCTTCCTTGACATACTTTTTGACTTTCGAGAAGAGGGCCGTATCGACCTGCTCAACGAAATCATAGACGGCGGCCTCGCTCTGTACCATGTGGAAATCAGGGAATTCCTCCATGAACTTCACGGTCTGGCGAAGATTGTCGTTGCACATCTGCATCGTCTCGCCGTAGGTCCATAGCCAGTTCATGTCCTGATGGGCGTGTCCGACTATGTGGACAGTGTCTTTTTTGGTGAGGACCCTTGCTTTGGGGCCCTTCTGCTGTCCCAGCATTGTCGGCGGGGCGGCAAAGATGCCGCCCGCCAGCAATATAGGGATAACAAGGTGATTAATCGCCTTCATAGAACGCTATCCTGTCGAGTTTGATAGTGATATCCTGTTTCTTCGTATCAGTGTGATACATTCGAATGTAGTTGAGCGCGTCGAGATTGACATCACCGTTCTTGTGGGCCTGGGACAGAGGAAGGTCGATTGCATTCCAACCGGTTGAAAGATTCAGCTGGTCGTATGTAAAGTTGATTTCCTGGTTGTCGCAGGCGCCGCCGCTGGTGATCTCAAACTGTCCCTTCGTGTTCTTGGCAAGAATATCAGCGTCGGAAACGTAGATGTAGCAGGTGAAGTGGCCTTTTTCCAGTGTGCAGGGAGCTGCGAACGGCTCGTCGAACACTTTCTGGAAGAAGACGACTCCGCCGGAGGTGCCGGTAACGGCAATGGATCCTTCCCCATCGCGTTTGTCAACCGCGTCGACGGTGACGGCGCCAAGTCCTGAGCCCCAGCCATCGGCAGAGTCGCACTCGTCGAAGACTTCAGGAGCGTAGATGCGGATGTCATCCAGCTTGACGGTAACGTCGCCTCCTGAAGGAGCTGCATGGTAGAACCTTACGAAGTTGACTGCGCTGAGGTCGATGCCGCTGTCCTTGCCGTCGGAGAGCTTCAGGTTGAGCTCGTTCCAGCCGTTGTTCAGGTTAAGCTTGTCAAACGTCCAGTTGATTTCCTGCGAGTCGGGTCCGCCGCTGCTCGTAATCTCGAGCTGTCCTGCGGAGGTGGCAGGGAAGACGGAAGCGTCGGATACATATATCCACAGTTTGAGGATACCGGAAGCGACGGTCACCTTCGTATTGATAGGCTCGCTGAACACCTTCTGGAAGAAGACGACTCCCTTGGAGGAACCGGTGACGGCAATGGAGCCCAAGCCTTCGCGGCAGTCTCCGTCAGTGGATACGGTGCCTACGCCGGAACCCCATCCGGATGCGGAATCGCAGTTGTCGATGGAGACTCCGAGAGGCTCTTCGACCACGGGCTCGATCTTGGAGTTGTCAATATGCAGCCTGACGGCCTTGGAGTAGTTGTAACGTGCCTCCGGGACATCTGTCAGGACTCCGAGCCTGAAGAAGAAGTCTTTGCCGGATGTCATGTACTGGGTGTCCATCTTCAGGGTGATGACCTGGTCCTCGGTGAGATAGTTGTTCACGTTGATGAGGCAGGCATTGTCTCCGGCCTCGTTGATTCCCAGGGAAACGTTGGGGTTCTCGCTGCAGAAGAGGCGGACGGTCTTGATTTTCTCGTCCGACTTGGTGCGCAAGGTGGCCGTGACTATGCCCTTGGTCTCTTCGAATACAATCTGAGGGTCGAGGATACGCGCGTACGGGGTCGTGCGCAGGATATACTCGGTGTCGCCGTTGATGTCGATGACATCTTCCACGGGGTAGAAGTTCGTACGGGTAGCCTTGAGGGAGTATCTTCCGCTGAACAGGTTTTTCTCGCAGTAGGTGCCGTCGGACTTGAAATTGAGCGTGCGGACCTGGGATTTCTGTTCTCCGTTCACCAGGTATTCTTCCACCAGTTCAATGGAGGAACCCTGGCTATGGTTCAGGTCCTGGAGAATGAGCTCTCCAGTCTCCTCGTCGATGACGGAACCATACAGGGAAGCGTTCGGCTGGGTGTAATTATCCAGCTTGCAGGATGCAAGGGAGAGTCCGGCCAGCGCGATTCCTATATATTTCAAATATGTTTTCATCTTGAATTCTTTTTAGAAGAATATTAATACTGGGGATTTTGTACAAGACCGTTGGAACCGGTGCCGGGGATGCTGTGGTAGTAAGCCTGGTCGGGGAAGGTCTTTCCGTTTCAGTTGCGGGCGTATTTGCGGACGAAGATATACTTCATCGTCCTGAGGTCGAGTACGGGAGCGAGGGCAGTTCTTCTGGTGTTGTTGAACTTGTCGTCAAATTCGCGCCTGCGGATGAGGTCCCAGGCCCTTGTCTGCTCGAAGCTCAGCTCGGCGCGGCGCTCACGAAGGACGTTCTCGAGGGTGAGAGGAATGTCTTTCACGAAACCGGCGCGGTGACGGGTCGCATTGAGGCAGGTCTTCGCGAGTTCTGCGTCTCCGAGGCCGCTTTCAGCGACGGCTTCCGCGTAGTTGAGGAGGACTTCAGCGTACCTCATTTCAATCCAGTCGGTGGTGGAGTAGTTCCATCCGAGCTTGGGTACGTAGCTGGTGCTGAGGAATTTCTTGAAACCGAATCCGGTGCGGGTGTAGTTGCCGCCCTCGGTGTCGAATCCTGAGTACGAGCCCATGCCTTCGGCTCCGTACACATAGTAGTCCTTTCCGCCCACCGTCTCGTGGATGGTCCTGTCGGAAGGCTCGATCACGGCTTCGCCGTTGGTCTTGATGATACCTGCCTGGATGACGATTGTAACGTCCTTCCACTGCGTTCCGGGGAGGATTACCGTACCCCAGAGGCGCTGGTCCTTGTTGGCGAAGATGTCATAAGGATGGTCGTACTCGAGGTATGTCTTGGAGCTCTGGTAGCCGTTGTAATCAAGGCTTTTGTCAGTCGTGGTGACGATGGGAGCGCTCACGCCTTCGTTGTCGTAGGACTCGAAGTTATCGACGAAGTCCAGGGTGGGGTTGAAACGCCCCGGATGAGGCCATGCGCCGCTGGTCTGGCGGGGATTGCCCCAGTTGTCCTGGTTGGAGCCGTAACCCACGCCTTCCTTGTCGAAACCTTTGAGGAAGATGATTTCCTCGTTGGCGGTCGAAGGATCTTCAAACATCTTGCGGTATGTTTCAGCCACATTCTTCCTGTCGGCAGGGGTTCCGTTGTATCCCGCGAGCTGGAAGGCTCCCGAGCGGATGAGTTCCTCGCTTGCATCTACGCAGGCCTGATAGTACCTTCTGGTGGTCTCTTCGGTGAATCCGCCCACGAGTCCCTCATCTACGGCTTTTCCTGAGAGAGGGTCGTCGTCCCAGTACTTCGACACTGAAGCGGCATGGAGTGCGGCCCTGGACTTGAGTGCCAGGGCGGCCCACTTCGTGGCCTGGCGGTTGCCGCCGCTCGTTCCGAGGTCGGTTATGGCAGAGTCGCAGCATTCGAGGACCCAGTCCCAGGTTGCGACTTCCTTGCTTCTGGGGATGAAAATGGTGGTGGAATCGTTCAGGTCGCCCACCTTGGTGATGATGGGGACTCCGCCGTAGCGGCGGGCAAGGGCGAAATATGTGTATGCCCTTGCGAACCATGCCTGGCCGCGGAGGGCCTTCTTTGATTCGCTGGAAACCGACGTCAGGCCGTCAATGTATCCCATGAACGCATTGATGTGGTTGTTGAGCTTGTAAGCATCGTCCCAGTACCTGTAGCTGCCCGTGCTAATGATATTGTCTCCCTGGGAGCCGATGGCATCGTCGGTGTTCGTCCACTCGAAATTACCATTGTTGTTGGAATCGCCGATGTTGAAGTTGAACCCTTTTTCCGGATAATTACCGTTTGATGCAGAGGGCATGAATGCAAAGTCCTCGATGGGCATTTCGTTGTAGATGGTTGCCAGATAAGCCTGGATACCGCTCTCTGACGAGAACAGAGATTCGGCAGTGATTGTGTCCGTGGGCTTTACCTCCAGGAAGTCGGAGCATCCCACCGTCAGTCCGAGAGGGATGAGACACATTATCAATATGGAATATATTCGTTTCATTGTCAGATAGGATTAGAGGTTGACATTGACACCGATGTTGAAGGTGCGCATCAGAGGATAGACCCATCCGGTGTTAGCCGATCCGGCGATGGTCTCAGGATCGTATGCCTTGACATATTTGTCGCAGAAGGTCAGCAGGTTGTGCCCGCTGGCGAAGACTCGCACGGACTGGATTCCGGCCTTGCGGATGAACGGCTGGCTGAACGTGTAT
>CAMOVV010000002.1 GCA_946627685.1 uncultured Bacteroidales bacterium | reverse complement strand
CCGCTTACAAGGCCTCTTTCGAGGCTCAGGTTGCAATGTTCCCTGCCATGATTCAAGGCTGCGTGCAGGAGTATATTGACAAATACCGGGACAGCGTCCTTGCGTGGAAGATGCCGGGAGCCGGCGGCGGAGGATACCTCGCCTGCGTGGTGGAAGACGCATCTTCTTTCGCCGAAGGCCATCCCGAGGCCATCCGCCTGGCAATCCGCCGGGCGGGAATGTAACCTGGAATATCTAAACAATCTATAAACATATGAAAATCCTTATTACCGGAGTGCACGGATTCGTCGGGTCGAACCTTGTGAGGGCTCTTTCCCGTGAACATACGATTTACGGGCTGGATATCGTTTCTCCCATCAAGAAAGGGGTGAGTTTCACTTTCCCCTGGGAATCCCTCGATCATCCAGGAGAGATTCCGGAGGTGGATGCTGTCGTTCATCTTGCCGGCAAGGCCCATGACACGAAGAACGAGTCTGCCGCGGAGGTGTATTTCAAGGTGAACACGGGACTGACGCAGAAGCTTTTCGATTGGTTCCTCAGGCAGGAGAAGTGCAGGAAGTTCGTGTTCTTCAGCACGGCCAAGGCTGCCGCCGACAGGGTGGACGGGATTCTTACAGAGGATGTGGTTCCCTCTCCCGTCGGTCCTTATGGCGAGTCCAAAATAGCGGCGGAAAGGTATATCCTTGACAATATGCCCAAGGACAAGGACGTGTATATATTCCGTCCCTGCATGATACACGGGCCTGGCAACAAGGGGAACCTGAATCTCCTGTACAATGTGGTGAAAAAGGGAGTACCCTGGCCTTTGGGAGCTTTCGAGAACCGGAGGACGTTCACATCCGTGGAGAATATATGCTTTGCCGTGGAAGGAGTCCTGACGAAGGATATCCCTTCCGGAATATATAACATGGGTGACGATGAGGCGCTTTCAACCAATGAACTGATAGAGGAAATATGTGTTTCCCTCGGGAAGAAAGCCCATATCTGGAATCTGCCGAAGGGGCTGATGAAGGGAGCCGCGAAGGTTGGAGGATGGCTTCATTTGCCTCTGAATGAGGAGCGTCTGCAAAAACTGACGGAGAATTATATTTCTTCGAACGCGAAAATCAAGGCTGCGTTGGGCGTAGATAAGATGCCCGTGAATGCAAGGGAAGGGCTCCGTACGACTCTTGAAAGTTTCAAGGGATAGTTTTTGAGGAATGGGCGTCGTTTCAAGGATGTTCCGAAGGATAAGGCAGTTGGGCGGAATCCGGCTGCTGAAGGGATATGCGTCTCTCGGAGTCCTTTGGAAGGTCCTCCGGGCCGTTTTCCCGGGAATCCTTTTCAAGCCTTACAATGCAGTCCATGCGAGGGTGCTGGATATTGTCGCCCCGGCGCTGAAAAAAAAGTATGGGGGAGTCCTGTCGGAGGTGATGTCCAAATATGAAAGCGCTGTCGCGAAGGAGGAGAAATCCAATATCGTGTGGGTCTGCTGGCTCCAGGGGAGGGATGCTGCTCCAGCTCTCGTAAAGAGTTGTATTTCAAGCCTTGAGAGGAACCTTCACGGACGGGATATCCGTGTTTTGGATGAGAAGGGCATCGGCAGATATGTACGTTTCCCGGAGCATATTGAAAGGAAATGGAAAAAAGGGCTTATACCCCCTGCCGCCTATTCTGATCTCCTGAGGCTTGAGCTGCTGATAAAGTACGGGGGGACGTGGATAGATTCCACGGTTTTCTGTTCCGGGCCCGATTATCCCCCGGAATATCTTGATGCAGGCCTTTTCATGTTTCAGTTCGCCCGGGCCGAGGACCGGCGATATTCCGGCATTTCCAACTGGTTCATAACCTCGTCTCGTCCTGGCAATCCTGTCCTTATGGTCTTAAGGGACATGCTGTACAGGTATTGGGAAGACTTCGACTGCTTCGTGCATTTCTTTGTCTTCCACCTTTTCTTTTCCATGATGGTGGAGAGGGCGCCCCGGATTGCGGAAGATATGCCCTATGGCTACAGTCCAGCCTGCCATTTTCTGCAAAGACATCTCGGAGATGCTTTCAACGAAGCCGGTTGGCGGGAACTTACATCCAAGGTTGCCTTCCATAAGCTTACGTACAGACTTGGAGACCACATTCTGGCCGACAAAGGCAATTATTATGCAAGGCTTCTGGAAATGAAATAGATATGAGAAAGTTAGATAGTAATACGGAAGCGTTTTTCAGTTTGCTTCGCGCCGGTTTGTGGGAGAGCGGTGACAAAGCCGGGATGCCGGATGCCGGCGCTGATTATTCGGAAGTATTCAGGATAGCGCAGGAGCAGTCCGTCGTAGGCCTGGTTGCTGCAGGACTGGAGTCTCTGCCCTCCGGGAACAGGCCGTCAAGAGCGGCCGTTCTTCCTTTTATGGGGACGGTCCTTCAGCTGGAGCGCAGAAATTCAGCCATGAACGCCTTTATCGCAACCCTTGCCGCAAAGCTGAAGGATGCCGGAATCGTGTCGGTGCTCGTGAAGGGCCAGGGCGTGGCCAGATGTTATCGGCGCCCTTTGTGGAGGTCTTGCGGAGACGTGGACCTTCTTCTTGATGCCGACGGCTACCGCAGGGCCTTTGACCTTCTGCGTCCGGCAGCCTCTTCGGTGGATGAGGAGGATGATTCGAGGCTGCATGTCGCGCTGACGATTGATTCCTGGGTGGTTGAGCTTCACGGGACTCTTCATACAAGGCAGCTGATTCGTCTTAACGGGTTGCTGGACAAGGTTCAAGGCGAAGTGTTTGAAGGCGGGAAAGTCAGAATCTGGGAGCAGGAAGGCGAAAAAGTTTTGCTGCCGGCGCCTGATGAGGACGTGGTTTTCGTCTTCTCTCACATACTTCAGCATTATTATGGCGGAGGAATAGGGCTCCGGCAGGTATGCGACTGGAGCCGTCTTATATATACTTTCGGAAAAGACCTTGATTCCGCTTTGTTGGAGAACCGTCTTCTGGGAGCCGGCATAATGACGGAGTGGAAGGCTTTTGCCGCCCTTGCTGCGGATTTCCTCGGTATGGACCCCGCCGCCATTCCCTTCTATTCCGCTGAAAAAAAGTGGTCCCGAAAGGCCCGGCGTATTATTTCATATATTCTTGAGACCGGCAATTTCGGCTACAACAGGGACAATTCCTTCCGGCGAAAATCTTTCCTTGTCCGCTCCGCGGTGTCGCTATGGCGTTACACCGTCGATTCCGTCGGCCATCTGCTGGTCTTCCCGCGCAACACCATCTCCGTATGGTTCCGCATGGTGTGGAACGGCATCAGGTCCATCAGGCTTTCCCGTCAGGTCCCAAACTCGACCGGGACGGCAGTGTGACCTCTTCTTTGAAAAGGCCGCGCCGGATAAGGACACTGCTATACTGCCGGCACCCTCGCGTCAATGCTGAGGATACCCGTGTGCATGCACAACGTTCCCGACGAGAATATTTTCCGTCCGGCTGCATGGAACGCCTTCGGAATGGACAAGGAAGGGGCGGACTACCGCGCCTGCGCCAACTTCGGCCCCGTGTATAAATAGAAATTATTTCTTATCTTTGTTTTCCTTGCCGGACGGAGGACCGGAATGTCCGGCAGGGAGAATGAATGGAATACAGAAAACTTACATCCGATGAAATAAGGGACCTTGAAATCAGGGGCTGCGGCGGTGATTTCGGGGGTGTCGAAGTGAGGGCGGATGTGGAGATGGGAGAGTCCCTTAAGCATATAGGGAACGTAACTTTCTCGGGTTCCGTACGTTTCGGACTGTTCGAGGAGAGTTTTATCCTTGCCGGCGGTGTCAGGAAACACTCCGGACTGAAGAATGTCACCCTGCACAATGTGTGCGTGGGTGACAATTCGTATATAGGCGGCATCAGCAACTATGTCGCGAACTATGATATCGGCAGCCGCACGATGATTGAGAATGTGGATGTCATCGTCACGGAAGGGGAGTCTTCTTTCGGGAACGGGACGCCGGTTTCCGTTCTCAACGAGACGGGAGGCCGCGAGGTGGCGATGGTGGACTGTCTCTCCGCCCATCTTGCCTATATCATGGCCCTCTACCGCCACCGTCCCGTTTTGTCGGAGCGTCTCAAGGCAATCACCGACAGATATACCCGTGAGCATGTTTCAGACAGGGGTACCATAGGCTCCGACGTCACCATCCGCAACACCGGGTCGATAACCGACGTTTGCATAGGAGACCATGCGGTGATTTCCGGCGCGGGGAGGCTTCACCGCGGCACTGTCGTCAGCAATGCCTGCGCTCCCGTGACGATAGGCTACGGGGTAGTTGCGGAGGATTTCATAGTGTGCAGCGGAAGCTCCGTCGAGGACAACGTGACCATCACCCGCTGTTTCGTGGGGCAGGCCTGCAAGCTCGGCCACGGCTATTCCGCCTCGGATTCCCTTTTCTTCAGCAACAGCCAGGGCGAGAACGGAGAAGCCTGCGCGATTTTCGCGGGCCCTTTCACCGTCACCCACCACAAGAGCACCCTTCTCATCGCCGGCATGTTCTCTTTCATGAACGCCGGCAGCGGCTCCAACCAGAGCAACCACATGTACAAGCTCGGCCCCATCCACCAGGGCATCCTGGAGAGAGGCGCCAAGACCGCTTCCGACTCCTATATCCTCTGGCCTTCCCGCGTGGGAGCCTTCTCCCTTGTCATGGGCCGTCACGTCACCCATTCCGACACCACCAACCTTCCGTTCTCATATCTCATCGAGCAGGGGAACAATACCTTTCTGGTGCCGGGGGTGAACCTCCGCAGCGTCGGGACCATCCGGGATGCCCGGAAATGGCCGCGCCGCGACGGCCGCACTGACCCGGACAAGCTTGATTACATAAATTATAATCTCCTGAGTCCCTTCACGATACAGAAAATGTTCAAGGGGCTTAAACTCCTCGGCAACCTCCAGTACTCGTCGGGTATGTTGTCCGACATCTATTCCTTCCACAGCACCAAAATCAAGAACAGCTCCCTTCGCAAGGGACTGGAATTCTACAATTTAGGTATTACCAAATTCCTCGGCAACAGCCTGATTTCCCGCCTGGAAGGCAAGGACCTCAGGTCAAACGACGATATCAGGAAGGCGCTGGAGCCGGATTCGCGCACGGGAAAGGGTGACTGGGTGGACCTCAGCGGCCTCATCGTGCCGAAATCGGAGGTGGAACGCCTGCTCAACGCCATCGAGGACGGCAGCGTCGGCACCCTGGAGGAGGTGAACGCCGCCTTCAAGGAGATGAACGACAATTACTATTCCTGGGAGTGGACCTGGGCATACGACAGGATAGAGGAGTATTTCGGAATCAGGCCGGACCGCGTTACGGCATCGGAAGTGATTGATATAGTGAGGAAATGGCAGGATGCGGTGATTTCCCTGGACAGGATGGTCTATGAGGATGCGAGGAAGGAGTTCAACCTCGCTTCGCAGACAGGATTCGGGGCGGATGGAGACAGGAGCCGGAAGGAGAAGGACTTCGAGAGCGTGAGGGGGGATTTCGAGCACAATTCCTTCGTCGAGGCCACCCTGCGTCACATCGAGGTGAAAAAGGCCCTGGGGGATTCGGTCATTGAAAGGATGGAAAAGATAATCGCTAATAAATGATGATATGCAGACACTTATAACCTTGCCTTACGCTCCGGACGCATTGGCTCCGGCTGTCAGCGCGCAGACGCTCTCTTTCCATCACGGGAAGCACCTCGCCGCTTATGTGAACAATCTCAACAAGGCCATTGAAGGGACTCCGATGGAGGGCCTTTCCCTTGAGGAACTGATTGTCAAGTCTTCCGCGGAGGGGCTGACGGCCGTTTTCAACAATGCCGGCCAGACGTTGAACCACAACATGTATTTCATGCAGTTCTCGCCCAAGCCCAAGACGGCTCCTGAAGGCGCCCTGAAAGAGGCGATAGACGCCGCTTTCGGCTCGCTTGACGGCTTCAAGGCCGCTTTCAATGCCGCCGGCGCCTCGATTTTCGGCTCCGGCTGGGTGTGGCTCCAGGCCGATGGGGAAGGAAAGCTCTCTATCGGGAAGTATTCGGGGGCCGACAATCCTGTGGCCCACGGCCTTCGTCCGCTTCTGACCTTCGATGTGTGGGAGCATGCGTATTACCTTGACTGGCAGAACCGCCGCGCTGATTATCTCGCCGCCCTGTGGCAGATAACCGACTGGAGCGTGATTGAGGCCAGGTGACCGGACCATGAAACGCTACTGCCAAAGTCTGGAGCTGAGGGACGAGCCCGCTCTGATTGAAAAGTATGTGGAGGTCCATTCCCACGTGTGGCCGGAAATTATTGAGGGCCAGCGGGAAGTGGGCATCCTGTCCATGCAGATATACCGCCTGGGCCGCCGTCTTTTCATGATTATGGACGCGGTGGACGACTTCGATTTCGACCGTGACATGGCCCGTCTCGCGACCCTTCCCCGCCAGGCGGAATGGGAGGCCTACGTGTCCCGTTTCCAAGGCTGCCCTCCCGACGCCCGCAGCGATGAAAAATGGCAGCCGATGGAGAAGATATTCGATTCGTCAAAACAGTTTAACGATATACTGAATCATCAGAAATGAGCATCACGCTGATATATATCCTTGCGGCCGTCATCCTGCTGGGAGCGGAACTGGCTTATTTCCGCATCGCCGATCGTTGCAATATCATCGACAAGCCCAATGAGAGAAGTTCGCACACGAAGGTTGTAATCCGTGGCGGAGGAATAATCTTCACGATAGGCCTCTGGGTGTGGAGCGTCTTTTTCGGATTCCGCTATCCCTGGCTTCTTGCGGGAGTGACGCTTGCCGCTGGAGTCAGCTTCATCGACGACATCCGTTCTCTTCCGGACAGCGTCCGTCTGGTGGCCCAGTTCGCCGCCATGGGGATGATATTCGCGCAGATAGTGCTGAGCCTGGGACTCGGGGCGGCCCAGTATCCCTGGTATGCCTGGGCGCTGATAGCCGTCATCGCCCTCGTTGTCTTTGTGGGAGCTTCGAACATCTATAATTTCATGGACGGAATCAACGGCATCACGGCCGGTTATTCCCTCTCGGTGCTGGTCCCTTTGTTCCTTTTGAACGGGATGTCGGATTCCTCCGGGAATTTCGCCGAGGGCAGCCTCATCGTCGTCATCGCCCTTTCGACGCTGGTGTTCGGTTTCTTCAATTTCAGGCTGCGTAACAAGGCCAGGTGCTTTGCCGGCGACGTGGGCAGCGTCGGGATGGCGTTCATCCTTCTTTTCCTCGTCGGCTGCCTGATCATGAAGACCGGGGACATCACCTGGCTTGCATTGCTGCTGGTGTACGGGGTGGACGGAGTGATGACGATACTGCACCGGATCATGCTGCGCGAGAATCTTGGCCAGGCACATCGCAAACATGCCTATCAGCTGATGGCCAATGAGCTGGGAATGAGCCATGTGACCGTCTCCTGCATATATATGGCGCTTCAGCTGGCCGTCTCCCTCGTGATGATATTCCTCATCCCTGACACTCCGCTTGCCCACTGGATCTATCTTGTCGTCGCCGGAGGAATCCTCGCCGCCGCCTATCTGCTTTTCATGAAAAAATATTATCACCTTCACGAGGAGTATCTGGCTTCTTTGGAGGAGGCGGGGAAGTGAAGGAGCCGCCGCTGGACTAATTTCTTGTTTAGGTTCGGCGGATTTGCTATATTTGCAAAAAATGATTGAGACATGAAAAAGAAATTGATATTTATTACAGCCCTCCTGCTTGCAGCGACTGTGTCTTTTGCGCAGACAACTCCCAGGTACCGCGGCTTTGTCGAAGGTGGATTCGGCCCCGGACAGTTTAACGGAAGCACCTATCTCTACCGTCAGTGGGTCTCCGATATTTCCACCACCCACGGCTGCCAGATTACCCCGCAGATTTTCATCGGTGCCGGCGCGTCCTGGATCAGGGCCTTTGAAGACGCGGAGTCTTTCTTCCCCGTCTATGCTGCCGCAAGGTACACGCTGACAAACGTTAACGTGCGTCCCTACATTGAGGGCCGCCTCGGTGTCATAGCAGCCAACTCCGTGTGGAAGGAAAAGGTGCAGAAGCCTTACGTGTCCGGCAGTCTCGGACTTGATCTCCTCAACCATTCCAACGTCCCCAATCTTCCGTTCGAAGCCCTTCAGGTCGGTGGCAGGCTGAACATTTTCGGCCTCCACAATGGCAAGGGCGCCTTCAACGGAGCCATATATCTTGCTCTGGCATTTTGAGTTTTGCCATAGGAATCGCTTCCGCGGCTGTGTAGTTTTCTCTCCTGGATTGGGAGGAAATGAATATTTTTCACTACCTTTGTCGCGAAAGCAGCCTGCATGACAGAAGTCGTATGATAGACAGGATCAATAAACTGACCGATTGGTATTTTACCAAGAGAGCCGCTCCATATTGGATGATAATCCTGATGGATTGCTGTTTCTTCTTTGTGTCGTGGTTTGTCGTTTACGGCTTCTTCGTCGGTTTCGAGGACCTCGTGGCCAGTTTCTGGCCCTTTGTGCGGGTCCTCTTCCTGTTCATCATCCCACTGCTGGTTTTCTTCAGGGTGTTCCACACCTATTCAGTCGTATTCCGGTATTCGTCCTTCGTGGACCTTCTCCGCGTGGCCTACGCCGTTCTCAGCGCGAGCGTCGTCGATGTCGTAATCCACATTTTTACGAACAAGACAACGTTCTTCGCTGACACGCGCACCGTGCAGATTGCCGTTGTGGCCGCGGCCGTCATATCCTTGATGTTGTTCTCGAGAATCTTTGTCAAGTACCTCTACGACTATGCTTTCCAGTCGGCCGGGGCCGTGCGGGCCTTCATCTACGGTGTGAAGTCCGGAGGAGTGGGCCTTGCCAAGGAAATACGCAACGAGAAGCCCTCGCGGTTCGCCGTGAAAGGCTTCATCAGCCATGACCCCACCCTCAACTACACCCGCCTCCTCGGAGAAAAGGTGTATTCCGCCGACGCCAGCCTCACGGATATCCTCAAGGAAAACAAAATCAAAGCCGTGCTGGTCTCTCCTCTGCGCAACGAGAGTTTCCGCAGGGACCAGGAGCTCCAGGACTACATAATGGCCGCGGGAGCCAAAATTTACATGACTTCGAGGGCCAGCGAATGGGCCCCTGACACCCCGCACGTCAGTTCCCTGAAAGAGGTCAACATAGAGGACCTTCTTCCGAGGGACCAGATTGAGGTTGACATGGAATCCATCGGAGCCCTGCTGAAGGGCAAGAAGGTGCTGATTTCAGGCTCCGCCGGGTCTATCGGCATGGAGATGGTACGCCAGATTGCTGCCTTCTCGCCTGCGGCGATGATTCTGATAGACCAGGCCGAGACTCCCCAGCACGACGTCCGCCTCGAGATGGCCAGGGATTTTCCCGACATCAAGGTTGACACCATCGTCACCTCCATCTGCCATTCCAACCGCATGGACGGGGTCTTTTCCTCGTATCGTCCGGACTATGTCTTCCACGCCGCCGCCTACAAGCACGTGCCCATGATGGAGGACAATCCCACCGAGGCCGTCCTCAACAATGTCCACGGTACCAGGGTAATCGCCGACCTGAGCGTAAAATACGGAGTGAAGAAGTTCGTGATGATTTCCACCGACAAGGCCGTCAACCCGACCAACGTGATGGGATGCAGCAAGAGGATTTGCGAGATTTACGTCCAGAGCCTCAACAAGGCCGAGGAGGAAGGGAAGGTGCAGGGCTGCACCCAGTTTGTCACCACAAGATTCGGCAACGTCCTCGGCAGCAACGGTTCCGTGATACCCCTTTTCGAGAAGCAGATTAAGTCCGGCGGTCCCGTCACCGTCACCGACCCCAACATAGTCCGCTATTTCATGCTGATTCCCGAGGCCTGCAAGCTTGTCCTCGAGGCCGGTACCAAGGGGCACGGAGGGGAGATTTTCGTCTTTGACATGGGCGAGCCGGTGAAAATCGCCACCCTTGCCAGGAGGATGATAAAGCTCTCGGGGGCGGAGAACGTTGAAATCAAGTACACAGGCCTCCGCGAGGGCGAGAAGCTCTACGAGGAGGTGCTGAGCAGCACCGAAGACACCCTCCCGTCCTTCCACGAGAAGGTCCGCATCGCCAAGGTCCGCGAGTATGACTATGACACCGCCTGCCGCCAGATAGACCGTCTCATCGAGGTCGCAAGGACCTATGACAGCATGGCGACGGTGAAGGTGATGAAAGAAATCGTGCCGGAGTATATCAGCAACAACTCCGTCTATTCCGTTCTGGACAAGTAAATTTCACTGCCGGCACTGTCCCGGCAAGAATGTTATTCCTGTATTATTTCCAGCTGTTCGGCCGGGATGGCGGCTGTCGCGACCGTCGCCAGGAAGGGTATTTCGACAAGGACCCTGCGCGACCGGGGGCCTTTCCTTCTGAGGAAGGTGCCGCAGACCCCGTCAAATTCTCCCCCCACTATTCTCACTTTCGCTCCCCTTGGGATGTCGGTGACGTTGGGGTCGAAGAAAAGGAGTTTGTCGCTGAGGGTGTTGCAGACCTTCATGAACTGTTCCATCTGTGAGTCCGGGACGATTATGGGTCTTCCGCGACCGTCGATTTTCATGGTACGGTACTGGAGGAAGGGGATGGATGTCTTGGCTTTCTGGATGGTCTTTTTCCCGGCATGGACGAAGATGAGGTTGTGGATTACCGGCACCAGTTTCCTCTGCTTCCTGCCCTCGGCCTTTTCCCACTTCATGGCCACGAAATTCTCGATGCCCTTCTCGTCAAGTTTCTCCTTGGCTTTCAGTTCCCTGCAGTAGGGGGCGCTCATTGCGAACCACAGCATTTCCTCCTCTTCCTTCTTCGGAGAAGCTTTCCGCACCAGCCTGCGTTCGGGGTCTGTAATCTCGTACCTGTCCATTAAAAACAAAAACACCGGCGAAGTCTTTCGCCGATGTCTTGTGCGGATGGTGAGACTCGAACTCACACGGAAACATTATCCACTACCCCCTCAAAGTAGCGCGTCTACCATTTCGCCACATCCGCTGGTATGGGACTGCAAAAATAGATATATTTCCCGAATCTGCAAAAAAAAATTCATTTTATTGCTTCCCCGGGCTCCGTGTCGCTAAAAATGGCTATTTGTTTTAAACGTCTTATTGGCTATTTTTGCACCCGAAAAACAAGCCGGAGGTGATTCTTTCTGAACTTAAAACAGGCGAAAAGGCCGTAATCGTCAAGGTCAACGGACACGGAAGTTTCCGCAAGAGACTCATAGAAATGGGTTTCATACAGGGGAAAAAGGTGACCGTAGTGCTCAATGCTCCCCTTAAGGACCCCATTGAGTATGAGATTCTTGGCTATAGGGTGTCGCTAAGGAGGGAGGAAGCGCGCAGGATTGAGGTCATCAGCCAGGAGGAGGCGAAATCCTACGGGGAGACGGAAAGTCTCGCCCCGCTTGAGGAAGGAACTGAAGAGGAGGAAAAGAGGCTCGACGCCATCATGGAAAGGCTCGCCGCCGAGAGGAACCATGTGATAAGGGTGGCCCTTGTTGGAAATCCCAACTGCGGGAAGACCTCCCTTTTCAACGCCGCTTCAGGCGCCCATGAGCATGTGGGGAACTACAGCGGGGTGACGGTGGATGCGAAGGAGGGGAGGATGGAGTATAAAGGCTACCGTTTCATCCTTGTGGATCTTCCGGGAACCTATTCTCTTTCAGCTTATTCCCCCGAGGAACTGTATGTCCGCAAAAATCTGCTCGAAGCCCTTCCCGACGTGGTCGTAAACGTCGTGGACGCCTCCAACCTTGAGCGGAATCTCTACCTCACCACCCAGATTATCGATATGAACCTCAGGGTCGTGATGGCCCTCAACATGTATGACGAGCTGCGCTCCAGCGGCGATTCCCTGGATATCAAACAGCTGAGCTGGCTGCTCGGAGTCCCGGTCTGCCCCACCGTGAGCCGCACCGGAGAGGGGGTGGACAATCTTTTCGACACGGTCATAAAGATTTACGAGGGGGCGGATGAACGCCTGGCCCGCCACATCCACATCAACCACGGGGCGGAAATAGAAAAAAGCATAGACCGGATAAAGGCCCTCATCCAGGAAAATTCCGGGATAAGGGACCGGTATTCGACAAGATATCTCGCCATTAAATATCTCGAGAACGACAAGGACATTGAAGGAGTCATTGCCGCCCTCCCGAACGGAGAGGAGATAGCATCCGCGCGTTCCGTGGAAGAGGCCAGGATAGAGTCCCTGCTTCACGAAAACACAGAGAGCGCCATCGTCGATGCCAAATACGCCTTCATCCAGGGCGCGCTCGCGGAGACATACGCCCCCCATGCCGAGCTCCGCTCCCGCCGGACCGTGACCGACAGGATAGATGCTGTGGTGACAAACAAATGGCTTGCCTTCCCTATTTTCATCGCCCTTCTCTACCTTGTCTTCTACGCCACCTTCACCCTGGGCAATTACCCTATGGACTGGATTGATTCCCTCGTCGGGAAGTTCGGCTCCCTCGTGGGTTCCCTGATGAACGAAGGGTGGATGAAGGACCTCGTCGTGGACGGGGTGATTGCAGGGGTCGGCTCTGTCCTTGTATTCCTTCCCAACATATTGATACTCTATTTCTTCATCTCCCTGATGGAGGATTCTGGATATATGGCCCGGGCGGCTTTCATCGTGGACAAGCTCATGCACCGCATCGGCCTTCACGGGAAGAGTTTCATCCCTATGGTGATGGGCTTCGGGTGCAATGTTCCGGCAATCATGGCCACGAGGACCATCGAGAGCCGCAAGAGCCGGCTTATCACCATAGCCATCCTTCCTTTCATGTCCTGCGCGGGAAGGCTGCCGATTTTCGTCCTCATCGCCGGAGCCTTCTTCCCCCGTCACGCCCCTCTCGCCCTTTTGTGCATCTACCTTCTCGGGGTCGTTCTTGCCATAGTTTCGGCCCTTGTCTTTGCGAAGTTCGTGAAGGACGACGACCTTCCCTTCGTGATGGAGCTTCCTCCCTACAGGGTGCCGACTTCCAAGGCCATAGGCCGCCATACCTGGGAAAAGGGGAGGCAGTACCTCCAGAAGATGGCCACAACCATCCTCATAGGCTCCGTAATCATCTGGTGCCTCGGCTATTTCCCCCGTTCTGAAAGGGGAGAGGCCTACCAGCAGGAGCACTCTTACATCGGAAGGATAGGAAAGGCGGTCGCCCCGGCCCTGGATCCTTTGGGCTTCGACTGGAAGATGGATATAGGGCTTCTGACAGGAGTTGTCGCCAAAGAATTGGTGGTCAGCACCCTCGGAGTCATGTACGTCCCTGAGGCCGCTGCAGCCGGCGGGTCTTCTGACGCCCTTCCCGCCGCTGACGGCTCGCAGGCGGATTCCGATACCGCCCTTCAGTCCGCCCTTGTGAAGACGGTCTCCCTGCCGGCCGCTGTGGCCTTCATGGTCTTCGTACTGCTGTATTTCCCATGCATTGCCACCTTCGTGGCGATAAAGAACGAAACGGGAAGGTGGAGCTGGGCCATTGCAATCTGCGCCTACACTATGGTCGTCGCCTGGGTCTTCGCCTTCATCGCCTTCCGCCTCACCTCCCTCCTGATATAGATTCCCCTCCTGTCATCCTGATATAGATTCCCCTCCTGTCATTCTGAGCGTCAGCGAAGAATCTGCTCCTCCTCCCTCCTGGAAAACTCGCAACCGCACCAGAGCTGGTTGTAGAACTGTTTTTCTTTGATGAGGTAATTCCTGCGTTCCTGAAGGCCTCCCTTTCTCCAGTTCATCTTCCACCAGACTACGTCCGGAAAAAGCGAACAGGCGTACTCTCCTGCCGCATCCACCTGCTCAAGGCTCTTCCAGCGGGAGGAGGCGAGGGTGGTGGCAAGGACTCCGAAACCGTTCTCGTGGGCGTACCTCGCAGCCCTTTCGAGCCTGTACCTGAAGCATTGAAGGCAGCGGCCGCCCCTCTCCGGCTCCCTTTCCAGGCCTTTTGCAATCGAAAGCCAGGCCTCGTGGTCGTAGCTGTCCTCTATCAGGTCGATTCCGCATTCGGCTGCGTATCTCCGGCACTCTTCCAGCCTTTTCAGATACTCCTCGCGGGGGGTGATGTTCGAATTGCTGTAGAATACCGTCGGCCTGAGGCCGTTGTCCAGAAGGCATTCCACGATGGCCGACGAGCACGGGGCGCAGCAGGCATGAAGAAGCACGCGCGGGCTCCCGGCCTTAGTCTCCGGCAGCGTCAGGCTGATATGCGGTTTGACTTCACAATCCATGATGCCGCAAAGTTACGAATTATGTTAAAAATGTCTGAAAAATATGGATTAATGATGAAAAGAACTATATTTGTGTAGATCATCTCTTTTGGCATGGCAAGCATATTGTCATATCCATTTTGCAGAGTCTTCCCCGAATCTCGTGGGGGTGGCGATGTGGACGGATTGGATCATAAACTGTATCACTTCAAGCAGTCCAACTTCAGCCCTGTACTTGCCCGGTAGCGCCGTTTTAACATACGGTTTTTACCCGTAAAGTGCAATCCCGTGTATTTCAGGGAATAAAAAGAATCGTCTTCCACAATTTGCGGAAGACGATTCTCTTAATGGGCTGCTTGCCCGGAAGCTACACTTTACGGTTGCTGCGTCGGAACGGTCTTCACATAGACATCCCTCTGCGGGAACGGAATCTCGATGCCGTTTTCGTTGAGGGTGTTGTATATGATTTCCTTGGCGCGGGAGGCGTAGGAGTACTTGCCCTCGACCGTAACGAACTGGTACACCGAAAGATTTACGCTGTTGTCCCCGAAGTCCATGAACCTCACCTGTACCCCGAACTTCGGATCTACGACGTAACGTCCGTATTCGTCCTTCTTCTGAAGCGGCTTCAGGGCCTTGACAATCAGCTTGCGGACCTGGTCCACGTCGGTGCCGTACTTGACCCCGAAGGGCAGCTTGAGAAGTTCGTAGGAATGGTTCTTCGTGAGGTTCTTGAAGTTCTTGTTGAAGAGGTTAGCGTTGGGGAAGGCCATGATGCTGCCCTCTTCGGAGATAATCTGGGTGCTCTGGTAGTTGATGCTGTCCACGGTGCCCCGAACCCCGTCGCACTCCACCTTGTCTCCCACGCGGAGCCTTCCCGACATGAGCTGGATGCCGTAGAAGAAGTTGTTCAGGATATCCTTCATGGCGAAGCCCATGCCCGCGGCGAGTCCGGCGCCTATCGTCTTGAGGGCCGCCGTAGGTATCTTGAGTATGCTGAGGGTGATGATGATGTAAAGACCCCAGCCGAAGAGCGAAATCATATTGTTGGAGAGGGTGAGGTTCAGCTGGTTGGCCTGAATCTTCTCCTGCCCGGTCTTGCCGATTTCCCTGCGGGTCTTCCACACCCTGTAAACTGATTTCACCACATATATCAGATAGCTGAAAATATAGAACAGGGAGGCCACGATCACCAGCTTGAGGAGGGACAGGTGGATGATTTTGTCGTAGTTGAGGAAGGGGTAGGAGATGAATTTCAGCACAACCTCGCTGAGGTCGAACACGTTGGCCGCCATATAGACGCTCAGCGGAAGCGACAGGACCCCGACGATGGGCATCACCACCATGAACACGAGGTCGTAGAACCAGGTTATCTCGATGCTTGTCCCCGGCACGGAGAAATCGAGGTAGGAATGTTTTATCCTGTAGGCCCTCAGCCTCTTTGTCATGAACTTCTCGCGGAACAGGCCGATGAGGTAGTAGATGGTGGTGATGGTCTGGATGAAGGTGAGCTGGAAGAGCCACCAGATTACGACCTGTATCGCGATGAGGACGTAGCCGATGAAGGAAAGGACGAAGGAGGCGGTGAGGATGAGGAGGGAGGCCATCATATAGTACCTGTCGGCCTTGGGGAGGCTTTCTCGGTTATGCCTCCACACGCGGTGCTGCCAGATGGCGAACAGGGCGAGGATGGGAGGGAAGACTATGTTGAGGAGCCTGTTCGGGATAAAGATTATCCTGAAGAAGATGACTATGATGGCAAGGAGGATGATTGGAAGATAAGCGCTTATGCCATGCTTCATCTGTTCGGGCCTGAGCCGGATGAGGAGGGAGGCGAAGATGGCGGCCAGCATCAGGGCATAGTCCACGAGAAGGACGGAAGCCATCCGGAAGAAATGGCTGTCGGCCGCGGCCCTCGCCCCTATCACGGTGACGGCGAAGATGACCGATCCTATGAACAGCAGGAAGAGGGGCTTGTGGGAAACGAAGTCCCGGGACCGGAAATAAGGGATGAACTTCATCGCGACCTTGAGCAGGACGGAGGCGATTATCACCGAAAGGATGAGATAGAACAGCACGATGCCCATCAGGCCTATCACCATCGGTCCCCTCCACTCGCTGTGGACGGAGCCGAAGAACTCCCTGCTGTACTTGTCCTTGGTGTCCCTGACGGCCAGGTTGAAATTCTGCCGGAAGTTCTTCAGAATCTTCACATAACCGATTTGGCCGTGGACGAAGATGTTCTTCTGCACCTGGCGGTACCTGTTCTGGGCATAGTCGTAGGCTTCCTTCAGCCTCTGGTCGGCGTCGTCGTAGCTGTAGTTGTCGTCCAGGATCTGGCTTTTGCTCAGCTCGAACATGTCCAGCATGGACTGGGCGTAGATGATGCAGCTGTCACGGTCGGCCCTGGCGGCGGAGTCCAGCACGAACTGCGACACGGAATCCATCTTCTGGGCTTCCATACGCACCTTCGCCATGTCGGCGAGGAGCTTTTCGTGTACCTTCCGCCTTTGTTCCTGCAAGCTGTCGCGGACGGCCTGGAGGCTGTCGGAGGGAGTCTCTGCGGGGAAGAGGACAAGGGAGTCGTTGGGGTTCTCGACGAGGGCAGGAGGCAGGCATTTGAGGGTGTGAATCAGCCTCTGGTAGCGTTCAATCTCTATGTCGAGGGAGGTGATGATCTTGTCGAAGGGGAGCCTCGTCTGTCCGTAGGCCCTGTACTCGCGCGTCACCTCGTCGAGGGCGTAGGTGAGGTCGAAGGTGTAGTCCTGTTTCTGGGAATAGAGCATCAGGGACAGCTCGTTGCACCTTTCCATGAGACGGACGAGCTGCTCGTGCTGCATCGCCGCGTTCCGGGACACGAAGCCCTGATATTTTTCCATCTGGACCTTGGTGGTGCGAAGCTCGTGCCTGAGGACGGAAAGCGTGCTTGCCAGGTCCTTTTCGTTAAGCACTGCGAATGACGGCACGACGACCAGGAACGATACCAGTATGGCTATTATCTTCTTTTTCATGTTCAGCGGTTATAAACATGTAAAGTTAATCCATTCCGCCGAATAAAACAAAACACGAAGGCCGGCCGAAGAATCTCTGTTCGGCCGGCCTCCGGGTTCTGGCTGTGCGGCAGTGTATGCCGGAAATGCTATTTGAACCAGTCGGTGAGGTGGTCCTTGGCGTAGAGGTAATAGACCAGCAGGCCGATCCAGCTTGTCAGCAGGACGCAGGCCGCGCTGATGATTTTGCCGACGATGGAGATGGGCTTTTTGATGATGTCGAGGACGGCGATGATTGAAAGGACTACGCCGATGATGTAAACGATGGATGACATAATAGTTATGGTTTAAAGGTTTGTGCTTGCGTAATGTTCCGTAAATATAACAAAAAACGTCTTAAAGTCAAAGCGTCTGCCCTCCGATGAACTCCCTCATGATGGAAGTGGGGGGAATGGCGTCGATTTCGGCCGGGGCGAGGGGTACGATGAAATCCAGGAATTTCAGCAGCCTCACGGCCTCGCTGTAGGCGGGGGAGGTGGGCATGATGCGTCTCAGCAGGGGCTCGGCGAAGTATTTGAGCATGGGAAGCTCGTAGAGGAGGGCCGAGTTGAAGAAGATGTCGGCGTTCTCCTGGAAGGGGAAGATGTTGCGATTCTCCCCGCGTCTGACGCTGTTCCAGCGGAGGATGGTGTCTTCGGGAGTGATGCCGCGGACGCGGTTGTCCCGTATCATCCTGCGCAGCAGGCGGTTGTCCGAGGTGGAAATGTTGTTGTTCTCGTCCAGGTTGAGGGAGGTGAGGGCCGAGGCGTAAACCCTGAAGATGCGGCTTTGGTCCACATGCGGCACCATGGCGGGGTCGAGGGCGTGGATTCCCTCCATGATGAGGATGTCCTTTTCTCCCAGGCTGGTCTTCTTACCCGAAGGGACGCTCGCTCCGGCCTTGAAATCATATTTGGGCACCTCCACTTCCTTCCCTGCGAGAAGGTCGTTCAGCTGGCTGCCGAGAAGCTCCAGGTCCATGGCCTCAAGGGCCTCGAAATCATACTCTCCGTTCTCGTCCTTCGGCGTTTTGTCCCTGTCCACGAAGTAATTGTCCAGCTCGACCACTTTCGGATTGAGTCCCAGGACCTTGCACTGGTTGGCCAGCCTGAGGGAGGAGGAGGTCTTTCCGCTGGAGGAAGGACCGGCGATGAACACTATGCGGATGTCTTTCCGGCGGGCGTAAATCTCGTCGGCGATGGCCGAGTATTTTCTTTCGTGACGGGCCTCGCAGAGGTTGATGAGCTTGATGGCGTCGCCTCTGAGGATTGTCTCGTTGAGGCTTCCCACCCCGCTCACTCCCAGGATTTCACACCAGGAGGAATACTTTTTCAGGGTGGTGGCTATCTTGGACTGGGGTACGAAGGAAAGCACGGTCTCCGGGTCCTCCACTGAAGGGTATCTGAGGCAGAAGCCTGCCCCTATCCCCGTGAGGGCGAAGGTCTTGACCATCCCCGTCGAGGGGACGAGGGGGCCGTGGAAGGAATCCTTGTTGCCGTCGAGGGCGTAGATGCTGCAAAAATATTTTCCGAGGGAGCGGAAGAGCCCGGCCTTGTGGGGCTGGTTGTTGGCAAGGAATATCTTTTCGGCCTCGTCCACGCTTGCGTGCTCCTTGGTGAAAGGAAGATTCCTTTTCACAAGGGCTCTCATCGCTGTTTCCAGGGCCTTGATTTCGGCCTCGGTGATGAAATATACGGGCTGCCTGCCGCTTTCGTCCTGCCTGTTTTCGCGGATTTCGCAGTAGAGTCCGGCGGGAAGGGAATGGTCTATGACAAGAATCTTGTCGGGGAAGAGCTCCCTCACGGCGTTCTGGAGGAGGAAGCACATGGAGCGGATGTAGCAGCGGCGTCCGTCCGGGTGGAGGAAGGTGAGGAATTCAACCTTCCGGCTCATGTCCATGGGGTGGCTGAGCTGTTTGAGCTCGTTGTCCACCAGGGCGGCGAATACGGTGTCGTTGAGATTGTTTCCTTTGCTGATGCCTGTCTTTTCAAGGAGTGCGGACAGGGGTTCTCCTATGGCGCAGGCGTAGGTCTTTCCGTCGTTGACGCAGAATACTTCAAAGTTCCGTTTGGTCATATAGTTATATTTTCCCAAAAATAATAAAAAACCCGGAAAATGAACCTTCTCCGCGGGAAGAGTTTCAGATGAGCCTGTATTTTTTCAGCTCTTTCCTGCACGAGGCCGTCGTCCAGGCCCCTTGGAATTCCTTTTCCATCAGGGAGTCCAGAAGATTGTGGAAATCTTTTCCGTGGTTCAGGAACCGGAGGTGGCAGAGCTCGTGGAGAATGACATAATCCCTGCACGGGGGCGGCACCCGGGTGAGGTTGAGGTTAAGGTTGATGTTCCCCGCGCGGGAGCAGCTTCCCCAGTTGGAGGAGTTGTGCTTGATTGTGATTTTTCCCGGGAGAAATCCGTACCTCAAGGCCAGTTCCCTTGCCCTCGACGGGAGGGTCTTTTTAGCTTCAAACCTCAGAATTTCAGCGAGATAAGCCTTTTCTCCATCGCCGAGGCCGCTGATTGTCTCTTTTCCTTCGAGAGGGTCCGCCACGGAGGCCTTCGCCGCCGCCTGCGCCGAGAGCTCCCTTGCCCGGGCGGGGATGGCGTCGGCAGCCGGGTCGGTTTGCCTTCCGGCCTTTTTCCTCAGCCATCCGGCCACTTTTTCCCTGTTTTCCTCCAGCAGGACAAGTCCTCTCCGGAAGGAGCAGCGGCGGGGAACGGTCACGGCGACCCCCTTGTCTCCCACCCTTATGGACAGGTTCCGTGCCCGGGAACTTCTGCGTATCAGCACGGTCCCGAATTCCCGGTCCTGGATTTCAAGTATTTCGACAGCTGTTTTCCCGGCCATTGCTCAGAGGACGTCTTTGAGGTAGGGACCGGTGACGGAGAGAGGGTTCCGGGCCAGCTGCTCGGGCGTCCCTTCCGCGACAATCCTTCCGCCCTTGGCTCCTCCGTCGGGACCCATGTCAAAGATGTAGTCCACGCTTTTCAGCACGTCCAGGTTGTGCTCGATGATGACGACGGTATTCCCCTGGTCCACAAGCTTTTGGAGTACGTCGAGAAGGACTTGTATGTCTTCCGGATGAAGGCCTGTCGTGGGCTCGTCCAGAATGTAGAGGGTGTTCCCCGTCGCCGTACGGAAAAGCTCCGAGGCAAGCTTCATCCTCTGGCTTTCCCCTCCCGAGAGGGTCACCGCGCTCTGCCCGAGGTGGACATACCCCAATCCCACGTCCACCAGGGCCTTCAGCTTCTGGGCAATCCTCGGAATCGGCTTGAAAAACTCATAGGCCGAGGCTATGGGCATTTCCAGCACCTCGTTGATATCTTTTCCTTTATAGTGGACCGCGAGGGTGTCCTCCTTATACCTCCGCCCCCGGCATTCGTCGCAGACTACATTCACCGAAGGCAGGAAATTCATCTCTATCACCTTGATACCCGCGCCCTTGCATTCCTCGCAGCGGCCTCCCGGCACGTTGAAGGAAAACCTTCCGGCCCCGAAGCCCCTGACCTTCGCGTCGGGAGTCTCGGCGAAAAGGGCCCGGATGTCGTTGAAGACCCCTGTGAAGGTGGCGGGGTTGCTCCTCGGCGTCCTCCCGATGGGGCTCTGGTCTATTTCTATCAGCTTGTCGATGTTCTCGATGCCTTCGAGGCTCCGGTAGGGGAGAGGGCGCATCTTCGCGTGGTAGAACTTGTTCTTGAGAATGGGCATCAGGGTCTCGTT
>CAMOVV010000001.1 GCA_946627685.1 uncultured Bacteroidales bacterium | reverse complement strand
TTGGTGGCGGCGTCGGCCGTGGCGAAATCCGTCACGTAAGGATTGGGGAAGCCCCGGAACTCCACGATATTGCCGAGGAAGCCGAGGAAGGGATTGAACAGGATGAACACCCAGGTGACTCCGAAAAGGTTGAAAAGGAGGTGGGCCCGGGCCGTCCTTTTGGCGCTCACGTTGGCTACCGAGGCGGCTATGTTGGAGGTTATGGTGGTGCCTATGTTCTCGCCGAGGACCATTGCGGCAGCCATGGTGAAGGGGATGTACCCCTGGGCCACAAGGACCATGGTGATGGCCATCGTGGCGGCCGAGGACTGGAGCATGAGTGTCATGCAGGCGCCTGCCACCATGAAAAGAAGGATGCTTCCGACGCCCCAGCCGGTAAGGCCTCCGAGGAACTGGCGCACAGGCTCGTTGTCAAGCAAGAGGGTGGAGGTTTCCCTCAGTGTGGTAAGTCCCAGGAACAGCAGGGCGAAGCCCATGAGGAACTCTCCCATGCTGTTGTGCTTCTTGTTTTTGGAAGAAATGGCCAGGAAGGCGAAGAACATCAGCGGCACGGCTATGGCCCCGAGGCTGAAAGAGCCGGCCCCGAAGGAGAGGGCGAAAATCCATGCCGTGACGGTGGTTCCTATGTTCGCTCCCATGATGACGGCGATGGCCGTGGCGAGGGAGAGAAGTCCGGCGTTTACGAAGCTCACCAGCATGAGCGTGGTCGCGGTGGAAGATTGCACGAGGGCGGTGACCGTAATGCCCGTAAGGATGCATTTGAAGGTGTTCGAGGTCATTTTTGACATGAAGGACCTCATCTTGTCTCCGGCCATCTTCTGGAGGCCTCCGCTCATAAGGGACATTCCGTAGAGGAACATTCCGAGAGAACCGAGCAGTGTCAGGATTTGTAGCGCTAGCTGCATTTTTGGAATACTGGTGTTATAACTTACAAAAGTAAGAAAAACTCATTAAATTTGCATACCTTGAATCATATGGTTATGAAACATCCTTTCCTGCCTCTTCTTTGCATAATTTTGCTTTCCATTTTCTCCCGTCCCGCCGCCGCCCAGATATATTCCGTGGGAGACGACCCCTCTTGGGTGAAATGGAAAACGGTGAAAACGGAGAATTACCGCCTCATATACCCCTCCGGACTAGATTCGCTTTCAGAGGTTTACGCCCGCGCCCTTGAAAAATGGAGGATTCCGGTGTCCCGCTCCTCCGGATACGTCCCGAATGAAAAATTCTCGAGGAAACTGCCCGTCGTCCTCCATCCCTTCACGGCATCCGCGAACGGCCAGGTGAGGTGGGTACCCCGCGGAATGGAGCTCTACACGATGTATGAGGCCTACAATCCCTCCCTCCTGAGGTGGGAGGACCAGCTTGCCCTCCATGAAAGCAGGCACGTTTCCCAGATACAGGCTGGCCGCAGCTGGGCCCACTACCTCATCGGAGAACTGTCCGAAGGACTTTACATAGGCCTTTATCCCAACATTCTTTTCCTTGAGGGAGATGCCGTCGCCGCGGAAACGGGCCTCACCGGTTTCGGAAGGGGACGGGAGGCGGATTTCCTCGCCTACACCCGCATGGCCGTCCTCAGCGGAGACAAAAGGAACTGGTACCAGTGGAGATGGGGCTCGCAGAATAAATTCACCCCCGACCACTACACCCACGGTTATATGACGCTTGCCGGGGTCAGGCACTTCTACGACGACCCACTTTTTACGAAGAGATATTTCTACAATTCCCGCCGCTTTTTCTCCTTCGGGGCCTTCCAAAAGACAATCCGCCAGGCTTCGGGGCTTTCTTTCAAAGACACCTGGAGCGCCATGACCGAGTCCTACAGGAAGATGTGGGAAGAGGAGGATGCCGCAAGGGGACCTTTCACCGAAGGAAGGGATGCGGCCGAGGGTAAACGACTGTTTTTCAACTACTCAAAAACCGCCGGAAGCTGGAGCGTCCTCTCCGGACTCAGCGAAAGCCCCTCCCTTGTCAAACTTGGAGAAAACGGCAAAGTCCTGGAAAAGAGACCCTTCTCCTACAACACCTCCAAACTCTCTTCCGACGGAAGAAGGCTCTACTGGAGCGAAGCCATCCCCAGTCCCAGATGGAGCCTCGCGGCAGATTCCAAAATCAGGTACATGGACCCCGGCTCTTCAGGAAAAAAGATTTTCGACCTCACAGGAAAAGGACGGTATTTCAATCCCGCTCCGGGACCCGACGGAACCGTCTGGGCCGTTGAATATCCGGCCGAAGGAGGCTCCTTCCTTGTCCGTTTTTCACATGAAGGAATTCCTCTGAACAGGATAAAGGCTCCCGGGACCATCCAGATTACCGAGCCAGTCCTGACTGGAGAAGGGACCCTTCTTGTCGGAGGCATCTGCGACGAAGGCGCCGGCATCTGGTCTTTGACGGGCGGGGTTTTCACTCCGGTTTTCGGGCCCTTCCCCTATAAGATTCACCAACTCCGGGGAGTCCCCGGAAGCGACGCCGTGGTCTTCACCTCCGACAGGGACGGGACAAGCCAGATTTACTCTTTCTCCCTGAAAGAGAGAACCTTGACACAGCTGACAAATGAACGGTTCGGCTCTTCCGACCCTTGGCTGTCCCCCGGAGACACCCTCAGTTATTCTGCCCTTACCCCGAAGGGAAACATCCTTAGAAAAGCGGCCCTGAAGGACCTTGACGCGAAGGCCGCAGACCCTTCGACGCACCATATCTACCCGGTTGCCGAGACCCTTTCCGCCCAGGAACGCTCCCTCGCCGCGGCGGCCTCCCCCGAAACGAAAATTTCCTCCCCGCAGGAATACAAGAAAGTCCCCCACCTCTTCCGCATCCACTCCTGGGCCCCCTTCTACGTCAACTACGACAACATTTCTTCCCTCTCGGGAGACGAATACTATGAAATAGCCGCCCTCGGAGCCACCGTTTTCTTCCAGAACAGCCTCGGCACCGCTTCCGGCACGGCCGGGTATTCCTGGCATGACTACCGCCACACGGGCCATCTTAAATTCAACTACACAGGCCTTCCGGTGGCCTTCCGGCTCTCCCTTGACTACAACGACAGGGAGGCCGCGAACTTTGAAAGGGTGGCGGACGACAACCCCTACATTACCTTCAGCTCATACACCGGTAAACCCCTCCTCTCCGGAAGCCTTCGGGCCTACATTCCCCTCAACTTCTCCTCGGGAGGATGGAGAAGGGGATTCGTGCCCATGCTGGAATTCGCCTGGAGCAACGATCGGTTCGGCAGGGGATATTATTCCATGGAAGGCATGCCAAGCCAGATGAATGGCTACTCCCAACGCCTGGTCCACAAAGGGGAAGAAGGTTATGATTCCTTTGCCGGAATGACCGCTTCCGTAAGGTGGTACTCCATGCTTCCGGTTCCTTCTTCGAGGATTTTCCCTAAACTGGGCCTCGGACTGGAAGCCGGAGCGAGGACCCGTTTTGTCTCGAAAGGATATTACAGCCCTGTCTTTTACGCCTATGCCTACGGGTACCTTCCCGGGTTTATGGACACTCACGGACTTAAACTCTCCGTCCTTGCCGAATATCACACAAACGAAAACCCGGCGGCATACGAAAGCACTGTTTCAATAGCTCCAAGAGGCTTTACGGACGATATCATCAACCGCTTCTTCGCCCATTCCTGCCCCGTTCAGGCAAAGTTCTCAGCGGATTACGCCATGCCCTTCGCCCCCGTGGACTGGAGTTTCCTCAGCCCTATAGCGTATATAAGGAATTTCGAGCTGACCCCCTTCGTGGACTGCACTGTCCTGAAATACAAGTCTTCAGTGACAACCTCCTCCGGGGTCAATTTCATCCTCAGCGGCGGAGCCGACCTTACCGTGCGGCTTTCCAACTTCCTTTGGCTGCCCTACGACACCCGCATCGGACTTCGAAGCGCCGTCAACTGGGCCGACACCGCCCATGCCGAACACATAGGCATAGACTCCGTCGGCAGTTACTTCGGCTTCCTTTTTTCCACGGATTTATAATAAAGAATAAAGCGGGGAGTCCTGAGGGCTTCCCGCTTATTTTTTCTATGGTTCCGGCCCTAGCCGATGAACCTACCCACCCACTCCCGGTCTATTACGGGGAAGGGGGAGGATGGCCGCATGGAAGGGTTGCGGGAGACGATGCCGGCGCAGTCTTCATAGACGTTGAAGCCTACCCTTGCGCCGACCATCTTCCCGTCCAGGGGATAGGAAAACTCCATCTCGTTGTCCGGACCGTCAAGACGGAAAAACTTGAACGGGGCGTCCGTGATGGCCCGTTGCCTGGTCTTATCCTGCTCCTGGCCGGTCAGTTCCATCTTCGTTACGTATTTGCACAGCTCCATCACGAGGTCGTCCAGGCCTGCGTCGAAAATTTTCACCTTCTCCATGAGGTCTCCGGCGCTTCGCACGATTCTGGTGGTATAGCCCTCAAGGATGGACGGGTCGCTTACGGAAAGACGGGCCTTTATGACCGTTTCCATTTCCTTCGTCTCCTCTCCTCCCGGAAGGAGCCACAGGAGGAGCCTCTGGTCCGGGTCGGTGTAGAGCATGGCCTGGCCGAGGAGGTTCACCCTGCCGCAGTGGGGACACGCCTTCATGAAAAGGGAACCGTCGAGTACCTTTTCCTTGAGATGCGGCTGCTCTCCGACGTTCACGGAACCTGTAACCTCAGCCTCGAAAGGCAGGCCGCAGTCTATGCAATGTATGTTCATTTCTTGTCAATCCATTTCCAAAGCTTGTACATAAGCCATCCCCAGGCGAGGAAAATGGCTATGTACGCCACCAGGGGAAGCCTGGTAGGCATGGCCTTGTCGGGTATTACTTCTTCAAAATTGGGAATGTCGGCATAGTAGTAGGCCCCGGCTCCGAAATCAAGGTTATCGGAAAGGCCCAGCCGCTTTGCCATTATATATACGGAAAGAACCAAAGTGACTGCAATCACCAGGATTGTAGCCACTTTGAAGAGTTTGTTCTTCCAGCCGGACGCCATTATTTGAAGGTGGCGATGTCGGGTATGGGGAAGATGGTGCCGCTGAGCAGCAGCCAGACGACGAAGAAGGTGAGAAGGATGTTGAAGGTCTGTCCCGCTATGTAGAGCCAGAGAACCTTTCCTCCCTGCATGTGCCTGGCAAGGTCGCGGAAGTTGGAATCAAGGCCTATGCTGGTGAAAGCGAGCACGAAGCACCAGTTCTTGTACTGGTCGAGGACTTTGTTGATGGCGCCCACCTGGTCTCCTCCTGCAATGGGAAGGATGATGAAGGAAGCCACGAGGGAAGCCACGAAGAAGCCGATGATGAACTTCGGGAAACGCCTCCAGATTTCTCCGGCTCCGACCTTCGCTCCCGGAGTCTTGTTGACGTTGGTCGCGAAATAAAGGGCCACGAAGAAGGCTATGAATCCAATGAGGATGTTCTGTATCATCTTCACCAGTACGGCGCTCTGCTCAGCCACGGAACCGCTTCCGAAGGCGCTTCCAGCGGCGGCCACGGCTCCGGTGGAGTCGATGGTGCCTCCGATGAGGGAGCCGGCCATGATTTCAGGAGTCCCGAAGGCCTTGAGAAGGATGGGCTCGAACACCATCATCAGGATGGTGAAAATGATGGATATGGTGATGGTGAGGGAGAGGTCCTCCTTCTTGCACTCGGAGGCGGCTCCGGTCGCTATGGCGGCCGAGGTTCCGCAGACGGAGGTCGCGGCTCCCATCGTAATCACAAGGGGTTTATTGTTTATTTTCAGCACCTTGGTTCCGAACCACCACATGAAGAGAATCACTATGGGGGTCACTCCCCAGGCAATGCCGAGGCCGTAGAGGCCGAATTTGGCAATGTTGGAGAAAAGGACGCTGAAGCCCATGATGACAAGACCGGTCTTGATGTAGAACTCGGTCCTGATGGCGGGTTTGAGCCAGTCGGGGACACCGACGGTGTTGGATATCAGAAGGCCTATGAGAAGAGCCCAGAAAGCCCACTCAAGATAGCGGTTGAGGGTGAACTCGGCGCTGATGAGACGGACGAACACCGCGATGACGAAAAGGCAGAGGAAGGCCGGGATGAATTTCCTGAGGCTTTCTCCCTGAAGCTTTACTCCTGCGGCGAAAAGGATGCCGAGGGTGAGGACGGTGACAAGGGTCTTGCGCCAGAACACCCAGTCGCCAAACTGCGAACCCAGGGCGGAGAGGGTCGCTTTTTCCGTTTCACCGAACCCCCAGGTGGAGAATTTGAGGGCGCTGAAATCGAATCCGCCGGTAAGGACCGCGACGGCTCCGATTGCGATAATGATGAATCCTATCCAGACAGAGAGCCAGTCTTCCAGCTTCCAAAGGTCGGAAAGGTTGCTTTTTTTCTTGGTTTCCATATTGATAGATTTAGTACATATCGACCACAAATATAGTCCTTTTTCACAAAAAAAAGAGGCCGCAGAGGAACTATCCTGTGCGACCCCTTGCCGTATTAAGTTTAATTAATAATAGGGTTCTTATTCTACCTTGCGGGCTCCGTCACTGATAACGACGTCATACAGCTTCGGCGCGTGGCCGAACTTTGCAGTAAACTCCTTCACGGCGGTATCCGTAAAGTTGTCGTAGAGTTCGTCTTTCACAAGGTTGATGGTGCATCCGCCGAAGCCGCCTCCCATGACGCGGGAGCCGGTGACATCGCAGCGGCGGGCGAGTTTGACGAGGAAGTCAAGCTCATCGCAGCTGACCTCGTAGAGACGGCTGAGGCCGAAATGGGTCTGGTACATCATTTCTCCGACGGTCTCATAATCTCCCCTTTCAAGGGCGTCGCAGACGTCAAGCACCCTCTGGACCTCGCCGATTACATATTCGGCCCTGAGAAAATCCTCCTCGGGAATCTCTTCCCTCACCTCGTCCAGCCAGACTCTCTTGGCGTCGCTGAGGCACTCCACGTCGGGATGGTTCTTCCTGATGGCCGCGGCGGCGTTCTCGCAGGAAGCCCTTCTCTTGTTGTAGGCGGAAGAGGCGAGCTCATGCTTCACGCAGGAGTCGATAAGGACGAGCTTGTAGCCCTTGGGGTCGAAGGGGAAGTATTTGTATTCCATCGTCTTGCAATTCAACCGGATAAGGCTTCCGGCCTTGCCGAAGATGGAGGCGAACTGGTCCATGATGCCGCACATCACGCCGCAGTAATTATGCTCGGTGGACTGTCCGATGCGGGCCAGCTCGAATTTGTCTATATTATTGTTGAAGAGACAGTTGAGAGCATAGGCGAAGGTGCTCTCGAGGGCCGCGGAAGAGCTGAGGCCGGCTCCGAGGGGAACGTCTCCGGCGAACACGGTGTCGAACCCTTCCACCTTTCCGCCCCTCTTTGCAGTCTCGCGGCAGACCCCGAAGATATACCTGGCCCAGGCCTGGTCGGGCTTGTCCTCCTCGCAGAGACCGAATTCGCAGTACTCGTCATAATCCAGGGAGAAGGCCCTCACCTTGCCTGTGCCGTTAGGCTTGATACGGGCCATGATTCCCTTGTCTATGGCTCCGGGGAAGACATAACCTCCGTTGTAATCGGTGTGTTCGCCGATAAGGTTGATACGGCCGGCGGAAGCGAAAACTTCCCCGCCGTCCCCGAACAGGGTCTGGAATTTTTCCTGGATTTTATCTTTCATGCTCATGACTTTGTGTTTTATGCAATCACAAATTTAATAAATCCTTTTTACTTTAACAATCCCCTACACGTTAAAGAGGAAATGCATGATGTCTCCGTCCTGCACGACGTATTCCTTCCCTTCGGTGGACAGCTTGCCGGCGGAGCGCACGGCGGCCTCCGACTTGTACTGTACGAAATCCTCGTATTTTATCACCTCGGCGCGGATGAAACCCCTCTCGAAATCGGAATGTATGACCCCGGCGGCCTTAGGGGCCTTGTCACCCTTGCGGATGGTCCAGGCGCGGCACTCGTCCTCTCCGGCGGTGAAGAAAGTCTGAAGGTTAAGAAGGTGGTAAGCCCCCCGGATGAGACGGGACACGCCCGATTCCTCCAGGCCCATTTCGGAAAGGAACAGCTGGCGGTCGTCATAGTCCTCGATTTCCGCTATTTCCGCCTCGGTTTTCGCCGCAATCACGAGGATTTCGGCGTTTTCTTCCTTCACGGCCTGGCGGACCGCTTCCACATAGGCGTTGCCGTTTGCGGCGGAAGCCTCGTCCACATTGCAGACATACATCACCGGCTTGTTGGTAAGGAGGAACATGTCGCGGGCGAAAGCCTCCTCTTCCGGGTTGGCAAGGGACACGCTGCGGCAGGATTTTCCCTGTTCGAGGGCGGCTTTATACCTTTCGAGAAGGTCAACCATCTTCCTGGCCTCCTTGTCCCCTCCCGTCGTCGCCATCTTGCGGAGCTTGGCAAGACGGTTTTCCACGGTCTCGAGGTCTTTTATCTGGAGCTCGGTGTCCACAATCTCCTTGTCCCTGACGGGGTCGATGGTCCCGTCCACGTGAACGATGTTCCCGTCGTCGAAGCACCTCAGCACATGGAGGATGGCATCGGTGTCGCGGATGTTGCCGAGGAACTGGTTTCCAAGCCCTTCTCCCTTGCTCGCTCCCTTCACCAATCCTGCGATGTCAACGATATCCACGGTCGCGGGGACCGTCCTCTTGGGATGGCAGAGGTCCGTGAGGACTTCAAGACGCCTGTCCGGGACATTGGTGGACCCGAGATTCGGTTCTATGGTGCAGAAGGGAAAGTTGGCGCTCTGGGCCTTTCCCGAGCTGATACAATTGAAAAGGGTCGATTTGCCGACATTGGGCAGTCCGACGATACCGCATTTAAGGGACATAGAAAATAAATTTTATAGCGACGCAAAAATAGCAATATTATTTGCGAATCTTATTAGGGTTTTGTCTTTCTTTTCGTTTTGCCTCCTGGCTTTTCTTACCTTGCCCCCATCATGAAATACATTGTTCTTCTCATCACCATCGCCTTGGCGTCAGGCTCTTCCGGCAATCCGGACAGAAGCCTTTTCATGTTCTGGAACCTCGAAAATTTCTTTGACTACAGGGATTTCGGGAGCGGGGAGTCCGACACGGAGTTCTCTTCAAAAGGGGAAAGGCACTGGACAAAAACGAAGTTTTACCGTAAATGCCTCGGAGCGGCGAAAGCCGTGCTATGGATTTGCGACCTCTACGGGACTCTCCCGGACGTCGTCGGAGTGGCAGAGGTGGAAAACGCCTTCGTCCTGAAGAAACTGGTCACCACGGATGTCCTGAAAAAACACGGCTACGGCTTCATCCATTACGACTCTCCCGACAAAAGAGGAATAGACGTGGCCCTTCTATACAGGGAATCGGTGTATGACACCCTCGAGTCAAGGCCTTTCAAGGTGTCGGCCAGGGGCCCGGACGGCAAAGACCTCAACACCAGGGACATCCTTATGGTGAAGCTCCGGAGGAAAGGCTCCGGCGGGGACCTTGCCGTCCTTGTCAACCACCATCCTTCGAAATACGGGGGAGGACAGACGCAGTGGAGGAGGGAGGCCGCCGTGGAAACCCTCAGAAACATCGTCGATTCCCTTTACCGCAGCGGAACGGACCGGATCGTAGCCATGGGGGATTTCAACGACACCCCCGACAATCCTCTTTTCAAAAAGCTCACTTCCGGGGACCTCCTCCGCCTGATGGAGCCGGAAGAAGGCAAGGGGACCATCAGGTTCAACGGAAAATGGGAACTTATAGACCTTTTTTTCGTAAGCCCGGGAATGATGAAGCACAATCCCGTAATGGCCGTTCCCGACCCTCCTTTCCTCACCGGGAGGGACCCTTCCCATTCCGGGGACAAACCTTTGAGGACCTACACCGGCCCGAGGTATGGCGGAGGAGTCTCCGACCACCGGCCTATTTTGCTTATTCTGGATAAATGACGCCCTTCTCCTCCGGCCCTTGGAAAGTATAAGGTTAAACCTTATATTTGAAGAAAAAAACATGAATACACGGCATTCCCTGATTGCATTATTCCTCCTTTTTTCCCTGATTGCCAGGGGACAGGACAAGACTGACATGCTTTGGTACAGACAGCCCGCGAAAGACTGGAACGAAGCCCTGCCTGTAGGAAACGGAAGAATCGGAGCCATGGTCTTCGGCAATCCCCGCAGCGAAACAGTCCAGCTCAACGAAGAAAGCCTCTGGGCCGGCTGTCCACAGGACGGGAATGCCGATGCCGCCGCCATCATGCCTCAGATTCAGAGGCTGCTGCTTGACGGGAACATTTCCCAGGCCAACGCCCTCGCGCAGAAACACCTTGCGGGAGACCCCATGAGAATACGCTCTTACCAGCCTTTCGGGGAGCTGCACCTTGATTTTTTCGATTTCGGCCTTTTGGGAAAAGAGGGGCTGGCTCCGGACGGGATTTCTTCTTACATGCGCAGCCTGAATATCGTTGAAGGCATCGCAAAGACCTCTTTTTCTGCCGGAGGAGTCATATTTACACGGGAAGTCTTCGCCTCTGCTCCTGACAACGTGATAGTCATGAGGCTGGCGGCGGACAAGCCAGGAACCTTGAGTTTCAGACTAAGATACGACAGGCAGGAGAACGCTTCGGCAACTCCGGAAGGAAATGACGCCCTTGCCATCACCGGACAGATTATCGACCTTCCCGACCCGGGGGCGGGAGAAGCGGGCGCCCACATGAGATTCGCCGGAGCGGTGAAAGTCCTTGGAAAAGGCGGAAACGTCTATTCTGCCGGAAATTCGATTTATGCCGTCGCCGCTGACGAGGCTGTCATCCTTGTGGCGATGAATACGGACTACAACTTCGGGAAACTCGATTTCGACCGCTCCATCGACCCTTTGGCCATCTCCCTCGGTCAAATCGGGTCTGCCGCGGCAAAAGACTACAGGACGCTCAAGGAAAGACATGTGCAGGAACACCGGGCCATCATGGAAAGGGTCAGCCTCAGTGTCGGGGATTCTTCCCTTTCTGAAATACCCACCGACGAAAGGCTCGCCCTGGTTCGCGAAGGGAAAGACGACCCGTCCCTCGCCGCCCTCTATTTCCAGTACGGACGCTACCTCCTCGCCGGTTCCTCCAGGCGTCCGGGAAGACTTCCCGCCAACCTCCAGGGCATCTGGAACCAGGATCTCGCCGCCGCATGGAATTCCGACTTCCACACCAACATCAACATCCAGATGAACTACTGGCCGGCCGAGGTCTGCAACCTCTCCGACACCTTCCCCCCCTTCTCCGACTGGATTGACGCTATAAGGGTCCCCGGACGGGTGACAGCCTCCAAGACCTTCGGCGCCAAAGGATGGACGGTGAACCATGTGTCCGATCCCTTCGGCCACACCTCCATCAGCGACGGTGTCGGCTGGGGCACCTTCCCCATCGCCGGACCCTGGCTTTCCCTCCATCTTTGGGACCACTACCTTTTCACCCTCGACAAAGACTATCTGCGAAGCACGGCCTATCCGGTGATGAAAGAATCCGCCGAGTTCCTCCTCTCCTTCATGGTTACGGACAACGAAGGCCGTCTCGCTACCGCCCCGTCCAACTCCCCGGAAAACGTCTATAGGATGCCCGACGGAAAGCGTTACAACCTAACTTACTCGGCAACGATGGACATTGAGATAGCCTGGGAGCTTTTCAACGCCTGCCTGAAGGCCGGGGACGTCCTTGGAGAAGACGGTTCCTTTGCCGACGGGCTGAAGGAGGCCCTTTCCAAGCTTCCTCCGGTCAAGGTGGGGAAACGCTACGGCACCATACAGGAATGGATAGAGGACTATGAAGAAGTCGAGCCCGGACACCGCCACATGTCACATCTCTTCGGCCTGTATCCGGGAACGATGATAACCGACAAGAATCCTGAACTCTTCTCGGCGGCCCGACGCACCATTGAGCGCCGCAGGAAATATAACGAAGACCCCGTCACGCGGCAGGGGTCCTATACCGGCTGGAGCAGGGCCTGGCTAATTAATTTCTACGCCCGCCTTGGAAACGGGGACGAAGCCGGAGCCAACGTCAACGCCCTTCTCGCAAAATCCACCCAGAACAATCTTTTCGACTCGCATCCGCCTTTCCAGATTGACGGAAACTTCGGAGGCACGGCCGGCATCGCGGAGATGCTGCTGCAGTCCCACGCCGGAGAGATTCACCTTCTTCCGGCCCTTCCTTCATCATGGGCCGACGGAGAAATCCGGGGACTGAGGGCGCGCGGAGGCTATACGGTGGACATTTCCTGGAAGGACGGGAAACTCCTGTCGGCCGTCATCACCCCTGATGGCGACGGAAAATATACCGTCCGCTATGGAAACAAGAGGAAAAAAGTTAGTTTTAAATCCGGAAAACCTTTTATATTTAAATAGTTATGAAAAAATTCCTTACGCTGGCGCTGACTTTTGCCGCCTTTCTTGCAGGCCCGGGAACGGCCCTGGCCCAGAAGCTGCCCTACCAGGACGAAAACCTTCCCATCGAGGAAAGGGTGGCCGACCTTCTCGGAAGGATGACAATAGATGAGAAGATAGACCTTATGAGGTCCACCTCCCCGGCCAACCCCCGCCTTGGAATCGACAAGTATTATCACGGTAACGAGGCCCTTCACGGTGTCGTCCGTCCGGGACGTTTTACCGTCTTTCCCCAGGCCATAGCCCTTGCCTCCTCATGGGACCCGGACCTGATGCTCAAGGTGTCTACGGCGATTTCCGATGAAGCCCGGGCAAGGTGGAACCAGCTGGACCAGGGAAGGCTCCAGACCCAGCTCTACTCCGACGTGCTGACTTTCTGGTCTCCCACCGTCAACATGGCAAGGGATCCCCGCTGGGGAAGGACGCCGGAAACCTACGGGGAAGACCCCTTCCTGACAGGAGAGATGGGCACGGCCTTCGTGCGTGGCCTTCAGGGTGACGACCCCAGGTATCTGAAGGTTGTCTCCACCCCAAAACACTTCGCCGCCAACAATGAGGAACACAACCGCCATCTGTGCGATGTGGTGGTGTCTGAAAAACAGCTCAGGGAGTATTACCTTCCGGCCTACGAAGCCATTGTGCGCAGGGCCCACGCGGCCTCCATCATGGCTTCCTACAACGCGATAAACGGCGTGCCCAACTCCTGCAACCCCTGGCTTCTTACCAAGGTCCTCCGCAACGACTGGGGGTTCGACGGCTATGTAGTATCCGACTGTGGTGGCGTAGCCCAGGTGCTTACGGCCCATAAATTCGTCAAAACGAGGGAAGTTGCAGCCGCCCTGTGCCTGAGGGCCGGCCTCGATCTCGAATGCGGCGACAGCTACTATATCAAGCCGCTGAGGAAAGCCTACGACCTGGGTATGGTCTCAGGACAGGACATTGACCAGGCGGCCGGACGAATCCTTACCGCCAGGATGCGCCTCGGGCTTTTCGATTCGGGTGAAAACAACCCTTACACCAAAATATCCCCTGACGTAATCGGCTGTGAAAAGCATCAGGACCTGGCCCTCCAGATGGCGAGGGAGTCTATCGTGCTGCTGAAGAACGACAAAAACCTGCTCCCCCTGAAGAGCGGGAGAGTCAAATCCATAGCCGTCGTAGGAATCAACGCAAGGTCCTGCGAGTTCGGAGACTACAGCGGCATGCCCGTACACGACCCTGTATCTATACTGGAAGGAATCAAGACAGCCGCAGGAAAGGGTGTCAGGGTGGAATACGCGCCCTGGAGATCCGCCGTTGACGGCATGGAAATAATCGCCCCGGAATACTTCCCGGAAGGCCTCAAGGCCGAATATTTCGCCGGAAACGACCTGAAAGGAACCCCTGTCGTCAGAACCGACGAGTGGATTAATTTCGAGCCCCAGAACCAGGCTCCGGATCCTTTCCTTCCGGAAATGCCCATAAGCGTAAGATGGACCGGAAACCTTTGTCCCAACGTTTCCGGAGAATATGAAATCAGCTTCACTTCCGACGACGGCTGCCGGCTGTGGATTGACGGAGAGCTTGTAATCGATGCCTGGAGGGGCCATTCGGTGCAGACGGACGCCTTCAAGACCACCCTTGAAGCCGGTCGCAATTACAAGGTTGTCGCAGAATACTGGAACAACAGGGACTACTCCATCGCAAGGCTGAGCTGGAGACCTCCCGTACCCGCCAGGCACGACCGTCTGGCCCTCTACGGAAAGGCCGGAGAGCTTGCCGCAAAGAGCGACGTGGTGGTGGCCGTAATGGGTATCAACAAGACCATCGAGAGGGAAGGCAAAGACAGGGATTTCATAACCTTGCCGGAAGATCAGCAGGAGTTCCTGCGCGAGCTCTACAGGGTCAATCCCAATATCGTTCTCGTCCTGGTGGCCGGAAGCCCCATGTCCGTGCTCTGGGAGGACAAGAACCTTCCCGCCATCGTAAACGCCTGGTATCCTGGTGAAAGCGGCGGAACCGCAGTTGCCGAGGTCCTGTTCGGCAAATACAACCCTGCCGGAAGGATGCCCGTCACCACCCATAACAGGATAGAAGACCTTCCCGACTTCGGAGACTATGACATCACCAAGCGCACCTACAAATACTATGAAGGCGACGTCCTTTATCCCTTCGGATACGGCCTCAGCTATACCGCCTTCAAGTATTCAGGCCTCAGCGTGACCGACGCCGGAGAGAACGTCAACGTCACCTTCACCCTGAAGAATGTAGGAAAATATGACGGAGACGAAGTCGCCCAGGTGTATGTCAGGATTCCGGGATACGAAGGCGTCGCCCCCATCAAGGAACTCCGCGGTTTCAAGAGGGTACACCTCAAAAAGGGTGAAACCAAGACTGTCACCGTTCCCCTGAGAAGGGAGGATCTCCGCTATTGGAGCGAGTCCCAGGGCAGATTCATAATCCCCGAAGGCCTCCCCGAGGTGATGGTAGGCGCTTCCTCTGCGGATATCCGCCTCAGGACCGAATAGTCATCGGGATGACGAAGAAATCTCCCGGGAAACGGAAATTATACCTTGGTTGATTTCCCTCACCCGGGAGATATCCATTTTCTCCACCGCGCGGTCATAGGTCACAAGGCCGTTCACCTCATGCTCAAGGTCGGTGGTCTGGGTATAGATGGCGCAGGAAAGGCCGTTATACAGCATCATCTGCTCGACTTCCGTCAGCAGGTACACATAGGTGTCGGTAAGCTGCCGGGATGAAGTCATCATCTCGTAAGCATCGTTGCGTACGGGCCACATGTGTCCTCTCACGAACAATCCCTTCCCTCCGAACTCGCCGAGCGACGCAGCCCTGGCGGCAGTAGGCTTGGGCATGTCTTTGGGGGTGATGCGGCCGTAGGTGTGGATGTCCGCGAAGTCTCCGTTGCCGGGGTCTCCGTAAGCCTTGCGGTAGCGCGGGGCGTAGTTGTAGCCCGTATTGCCGTTGACCCACCTTGTCGGGTCGTTGGCCTTTGTCTCATCCGTTATTTCCTTGACGTCAAAGGCTCCCCAGTTTTCGTTGAAGGGCACCCAGGTGACGATGCAGGGGCTTGATATATGCTGGTCCATTATTATCTTCCATTCGCGACGGAACTCTTTCCGTACGGCCAGGGAATCCGCCCCGTCGGGCTCCCAGAGATTGGGCATATCCTGCCAGACCATCAGTCCGATTTTGTCGCAGTGGTAGTACCAGCGCTGCGGCTCCACCTTTATGTGCTTGCGTATCAGGTTGAATCCCGCCCTCTTGGCAAGTTTTATGTCATAGGCGAGAGCCTCGTCGGTGGGCGCGGTGAACACTCCGTCCGGCCAATATCCCTGGTCTAGAGGACCGAGCTGGAACACAAATTCTCCGTTGAGGAGCGGGCGGGTCACCCCTCCGACTTCTCCCATCGTGCAGCTGCGCATGCCGAAATAAGACCCGACCCTGTCGCTCTCCCTGCCCTTGGCATCGGAAAGGCTTATTTCAAGGTCGTAGAGGAAGGGGTCGTCTGGGCTCCAGAGATGCACGTTTTCCAGCGGAAGGTAAAACGTCCGGTTGGCCATCCCCTTTCCTTTCGAAACGGAAGTCCCGCCGGCGAAGGCTTCCGCCGACACGGCCGCTCCGCTTTCACTGAATACCGTGATTTCCAGACGTTTGTTGGCGACGTCGGGTATCAGCCTCAAGGATGCGACATGAGCTTTTTCCACTGGCTCCATCCAGACTGTCTGCCAAATTCCCGAATTCCAGGTATAGTCCCCGCGAACACCGTTTTTCCCGCAAGGGGTACGGCCGTCATTGGGGTCGTAAACGGCTACGACAAGGTCGTTTTCCCCCTTTTTAAGAAACTCCGTCACATCTATGCTGAACGAATCGTAGCTTCCCTTGTGCTCTCCCGCCTTTTTCCCGTTCACGAACACCACGGCCTCGTGATCTACGGCCCCGAAATGGAGAAGGACGTTCTTTCCTTTCCACGAAGCGGGAACGGACACCTTTCGGTGATACCAGAGATTGATTTCCTGCTTGCGCTTGATTCCGGAAAGGTCGGATTCAGCCGGGAACGGGACACGGATTTTTTCAGTGAACGAACCGGAGCCGGGAACAGTCCCGGCATCCTTCGCGGAAAGCGCCTGCTCCCCGCCGAAATAATCCCATATTCCGTTGAGGCAAAGCCATTCCTGACGTACCATCTGCGGGCGGGGATACTCGCTCAGCGGAACGGAAGCGGCAAGGGCTTCTTCACTCCAAGGAGTAGGAAGGGTGAATGAGGAGATGTCTTGTGCGGACGACAGGATGTTTCCTGCCAAAAGAAGTCCCGCAAACGCCGAGGCGGCCCTGATTCCAAGTGTCATTTTTTCGATTTGTTTATTGTTTCCCAAAGATAAGATTTATTTCTCATCCGGCCTTCGTCAAACTGAAAACGGAGACCCGGGAAACTATCCGGATCTCCGTTTCGATATAATTGAATCTCCTGACTAGAAGAACCTTGCGCGATTGTCCTTAACGTCTGCATCCTGCATCATGACGGGAAGGAGCATCTGGACATCAAAGTTCTCGAAGCGGGCTTTCTGGTTCTTGGCATCCTCTTCGGTGAAGTAGGACCCGGTGTCGCGGGAATTTACCCTATATACATAGGCTCCGATAGTTCCGGCGAGAGGGCCGCAGATTTTTCCCTCGGGGGCGACGCTGGCTGCACCCGCAAGCCTGGGATCGGTGCTCTGTCCCTGAAGGGAAGAGAAGGCAAGGGCGGGAATGTTGCTGACCGTCGTGTGAAGGGTGTCGGCAATGGTCTGAAGGTCAGTCAGGCCGGCAATCTTCTTGGCAACCTCGTCAGCGTTCTTCTCGCGGAGCTTGTCGCCGTAGAGGCGCTCGGAAATCTGGGAGGAAACCTCCTGGAGGGTGGCATAACCCTCTTTGTGGGCTCCGTTGACGGCAACCACGAAGAAGTATTTGTTGTCCACGGTGATGATGTTGGACACCTTGCCGGGCTTGTTGCTGAATGCCCAACGGGTCACTTCCTTGGCGTGGTCGATGGCTCCGTAGGAGGATGTGGCCTCGGTGATGCCGTTCATCGGGTGGGAGTAAACGCCGAGGGTATCGACGGCCTTCCTGTAATTCTCAACCTTTCCGGCGGAAAGGGTGGCGAGCTTGTTGGCCTGGGAATAATAGTCGTTGAAAGTCTCGGTGCTGGCGAGGGCGGTCTTGGAAAGGATGGCCACCTGTTTCTTCAGGACAGGAGCGGTCTTCTTGACAACCTCTACAACATGGGTTCCGTACATGGTCTTGACGGACATGGGCTTTTTCACATCAGCCGTAAGCACGCCCTCAAAGCCGGGAATCATGTAATTCTGGGTCAGCCAGCCGATGTTGCCGAGCTCTCCGTCATAAGCGGAATTCTTGTCATCGGAATACTCGGAAACGAGGTTGGCGAAATTCTCTCCCTTTGCAAGCACGGTGACAAGCGAGTCGGCAAGTTTGTCCGCGTTCTCTCCCTGAAGAAGGATATGCCTGACGTAAGCGGAGTCGGGTATCATCTTGGTGTCGGTCACCTTGACGGCGTAGAAGATGTTGTTATCCTTGTAGATGGGGGAGACTTCGTCGGAATTGCCGCCGAAAACGAAGCTGTCGATATCCTTGTTGACGGGGATGAGTTCTCCGGACTTGTACCAGTAGTTTGAAAGGGAAGTCTCGGAATTCCTTGAAATGAAGGACTTAATGTTCTCGGCAGTCTTAAATTCCTCGTAAAGGTTGTTCATGTTTTCGGAGGCGGCTGCAATGTCGCTCTCGGAAGGCTTGACCTCGAAAACGGTGTATTCGATGTCGCGGGAAGCTACCTGGCGGAAGAAATCCTTGTGGCCGTTGTAGAAAGCGCGGATTTCATCATTGGAAACCTTGATGGTGGTGTCTCTTTCGAAACCGACGGGAACCATGACGAAATCGACGTCGCTGGTGGTGTTGCTCTCGGAGATAAGCCTCTTCTGCATGAGAGGAGTCTGGAAATCGGAGTTCGTGAAGAGAGAGTAGTACTTCTCATAGAAGGCCTGGGTGTAAACCGAGGTCTGGAGCCAGTTCCAGAAAAGCTTCATGTCCCCGCTGGGGTCGGCAGGAATGCCCTGGACAAATTCGGAAACCTTTGATGCGGAGAAATTTCCGTCCTGGTCGAGGAACATGGGCTGCTGGGAAATCATCGGGCTTACCATGTCGCCGGTGGTCAGGTTTACCACCTCTTCGTCTCCTACTCCGATACCGGCGGCCTTGGCGTTCTTGATGAACAGGTATTTGTCAACAAGGGACTGCCAGGCGGAGTTCCTGATCTGCTCCTGCTCGGCGTCGGTGTGGGTGGCGCTTCCTGTAACTATCTCGCTGATACGGGAGTATCTGTCCACGCTTTCGGAGAAGTCGGTGTAGGGTATGGCCTTTCCGTCGATATTGCCTACATCATTCCTGGAAGACATGTTGTTGAACGCGGAAACAAGTTCGCTGGGATCGATAATAAATGAAAGCAGGCCCAGGGCAATTATGATGGATGCCGCGAGGCCGAATTTGACACGGATTTTTTCAAGTACCGCCATATCGATTAATCTTTAAATTTTTTTCGCTTAAATATTTGGGCTGCGAAGATAATGATTTTTCAGTAAACTAACACTATTTTTTAGGAAAGGGGCCTATAAAATTCACAGAATCAATCACCACGGCCGTAGTGTCCCTGGCAACGACTCCGAAGCTGTCGAAGGGCTTGTAAATGATGGAATTCCGGGCCCTCTCGTCTGAGCGCATGCCTATTCCCTGCATAAAGCCGTCGGGGGAATAGAGCCTCACGTAGCAGTCGGTATAAATCTCTCCCTTGGTCCTGTCCCAGTAGATTGTGTCCGTCTCCATGGTCTCCCTCTTCAATATATTCTGTATCACCACGTTACCGAAAGCCGACCACTTCTCTTCCTTACTCTTGCTGTTCTGCTCGTGAAGGGCGTCGTCGGCGATTATCATGGTTTCAAGGAGACCTTCCTCGTTGTAGCCGTAGAGTTCCACTCCGTGCGGAAACTTCTCATAGGTGGTGGTATCCGTGGAGTATCTCTCCATCAGTCCGGCCTCAACCCTGTACTGCAGCCCTCCGTCCGTAGTCTGCACTATGAACATGCTGTCCACCGTCTGGACGGGGGTCTTACTGAGGTCCAGCTTGTCGGCTACGGAGAGTTTTTTGCCGCAAGAAAAAAAGATGAAAGCAACCGCGATTGCGGTTGCCGTCATCTTCAATATTTTTCCGCTTGCAGCCAAGACTTAGTTCTGGGTTCTCACGGTGGTGGTGGCCCTCATGCCGCCGCAGGAGACGGTGTAAGACTGGCCGTCGGTGACGTCATACATGAAAGCCTCGGCCTTCTGGGGATAGTAGGAACTGTACTGGCCGATGAGCCTGTTGCAGTCCTCGGTGAGGGAGCTGTCAGCATTCCTTGCCTTGATGAGGTAATCCACGGCAACCCAGTAAGGAGCCCTGGAAGCGATGTAGCCGCCTCCGCATTTGGTTGAGCCCCAGATGGTTCCGATGAGGTAGTAGCTCTTTCCAAGATAAGAGGAATCAAGCTCGGCAGCCTTATTGGCGGCCTCGACAGCTTTGGCGTGATTGCCGTTCTTGAGAGAAACGGTGGCAAGTTCGAACTCGTATCCGGCCTTGGTCGCAATGTCGGTCTCGGGAGAAGCGATGGCCTCTTCAAGGTATTTGACAGCGTCGGCGGTGTTGTTCCTGGAGTTGTTGAGCCTGTAGAGGTAGTATGCGGCGGAAGCCGAGGGATTGTTGTTATACATTGCGGTAACGGCCTTGAGGAAAAGGTCGTTGTCGGTGCAGTCCTCGGTTATCGCAAGCATCTTCACGATGTTGTTGACAAGGTCGATGTCGTTGGGAGCGGCCTCGAACCTGGGGGTGAAGAGGGCGATGAGGTCCTGGCAGGAAGCCACCTTGCTGGTGATGAAGAGGTTCTCAAGGTCGGAACGGACATTGTCCCTCTGCTCCTTGTCGGCGTCGGTCTTTACGGGAGCCGCGTCGAGAAGGGCAAGGGCTTTCTCGTATGTGCTGAGAACATCATCGGTGGAAACCTTTCCGTCGGCATAGCGCTTGATGGTGGCGTCCATGTTGAGGAGAAGGAGACCGGGACGGGTCTGCTCCTTGTTGGCGGAAATTACCTCCTGGAAGATATTGTAAAGCTTGTCAGGATCGTCCTTTATAAGGTTGGAGGCGTCCAGTCCCTTGTTGTTGAGAGCCGTCACGGCATACTTGGGATAGTACTGGGCCCTGATGTCATGGATGCTCAGAAGGGTATCGATGAGGGAGTTCCTCCTGGCAGCGTCCTTCTCCGTCCTGATGAGGTTCCTGACAAGGGTGGAACCGTCCAGAAGCATATTCTGGCTGGCAGTGGGAGGACAGAGACGGAAGGCCTTCCTCCAGTTGGGAAGGGCGTCATTGTAACTCTTCTGCTTGAAATAGTCCTTGTAATAGGAAAGGTATTTGATGCACTCTGCGCTGTCCTTTCCGTATTTTCCCTGGGCGGACATATCGATGCCTGCGAAAAGCATCGCCACGCCAAGAATCGCCAAAGTCAACTTTTTCATATCGTTAATCATATTTGGGTTTAACAAACCAGATGTCAAATATATTTATTCCTACGGTAAAGTTAATGAATCTTTCCCGGATAAGGTCATTGTCCTTTGTTCCCCTCTGGCCGAGGTCCACTCCCACATTGAGGTAGTTCCTCTGCCTGTTCACCGGGAACGACGCACCGAAGGTAAGGCCGTAAGTATTTACATCATACCCGTTTACCTTATAATAAGCCTGATCCCAGTATGCTCCGGCCCTATAGGCTACCCTCCTCATGTAGTAGCGGATGTCGTTCCTGTTGGGAACGTAGGAGGCGCCTATCCTGACCGACTGAGACACTCCGGAAGAGAATCTCACGTTTTCGGACTCGTTCTTGAATCCGGAGACGGCCGAATACCCGCAGCCAGTCGCGTTGGACCTGATGTAATTCGCCTCGAAAGTCCATTTGTCACCTCCGCGGAAAGCTATTCCGACGCCGAGTTCGTCGGCGAATTTCACCCTGTCCTTCATCCTGTGAAGCGTGTCCTGGTTGAATCTCACGGTGTCGTAGGCTGAAGATATGGAGGCTATCAGATAGTCTTTGTTATATCCTCTCATGTTGGTCCCGAGCCTGTATGTGGCTCCAAGGGTCATGGTGGAATTTTCACCCATCGGAACGTCGAGCTGGGCCCCTGCCTTGACGGTCATACCTCTCAGGGAAAGCTCGTGGCCGCTCATTATGGTCCTGAAAGAGGTGTTGGCGAAGTCCATCGTCGTGGTCTTGGTAAGCTTTCCGAAATAATATATGCCTTCCACTCCGACGGAAAGCCGCCTGAACAGCTGGCTGCCGGCCCCGAAATAAATCTTGTTCACCGAACCGTTGCCTTCGGAAGTGTAGGTCACATTGCCGGTGAGGCCGATTAACGCAGGGTCGGTGATGGGGTGTGAAACCTTGTATCCTATGGAGCTGTGGGGAGTGATTCCGGCATAAAAGTCAAGGTACTTTCCGTAAATCGGGAAAGAAAACACGAAATTGTTGAAATTGAAGGTGTTGTTGACGGAATTTACTCCTCCCTGGGAAAAGAACACGTTCCTCTGCGCCAGTGAAACGTCAACCATGAAGGAAAGGGAATCCCTCGCCGTGACGGCGGCCGGGTTCATCGGATTCACGAAGCGGCTGTCCCTTGTGGCTATTCCGACTCCTCCCATGCTGCTGTTGTGAGACGTTGTGCCCTTGGCTATGTCCCCTATGCCATAGATGGAATAAGGGGAGAAGGCGCTGTAGGTGCCGCTAATCTCCTGAGCGAAGGAAGAAAATCCCCCCGCAAAGAAGCATACAGCCAACAAAATCTTATTCAACAGCGTTTTCTTCATACTCTTCGGCAATAATGGCCAAACCCATAAGGACCAGATTGCAAATCGCAAATATGGAATTTTTCATCCATTTTGCAAAATAATTCGCGTCTCCGCCGGTGAATATGACCACGTCATCCGGACGGCGGGCGACGTAGCCTTCTATTTCAAACATTATGCCCGAGATGATTCCGGACTCTATAGACGACTTCTGGGAATTGCCTGCTGGCAGCGTTTCCACCGGATTGTCAATAAGGGGAAGAGACTTGGAATAGCGGTTGAGAGCCTTGAATCTGGTACGGCAGCCGAGGGAAATGTTTCCTCCTTCATACTCTCCGGAAGAAGATATGAAATCCACGGTAAGGGTGGTGCCGAAGTCGAAAAGCGTGCAGCTTTTTCCTTTGAACAAATATCTGGCTGCCAGTATGTTTGCCGCCCTGTCAAAAGAAATGTACGAGGGAAGGCGGGATGCCTCGAGAATATCCGTATGGCGGCTGTCGAGGATAAGAAGCGTCCCGCAGACCTTCCGGAGGGCGGCCTCGTCGGCTTTGGAAATCTCGTATTGCGACGAAACAACCATTATGGACGGCTTCTCTTTCTCAGTTATCTCCAGAATGAAATCCACGGGCTTTTCTCCCTGGTAACGGTAAGTCTTGCCAAGTGTCATTCCTTCAGCCCAGGCCGCCTTCAGCGCGGTATTGCCAATTTCTACAAGGAGCTTTTTCATTTCACTTTCGATGATAATTTTTCAAGAGTTGAAAGCGCGGAGCCTAAAGAGTTTATCCCCCTGCATACAATCTTCACCTTTCCGTCCGCCTGCTTGAAATTGAAAAGGTCCGGCCAGGCGTTCACCCTGGTTATCACGTTTTCGAAAACAGGGGATTGGTAATAGGGAGACCTGGGGTCCGCAATAAAAAACAATATCAGCATCCCGTTCTTCACAATAATCTTCCCGAAGCCGAGCTGTCCTCCTAAATTTCTTATTTTCACAACATTGAGAAGGTTGTCAAATTCCGCGGGAACAGGGCCGAACCGGTCTTCCATCCTCTCTTTCAACAAATCTATTTCCTTGTCGGAAGACATTGAATCCAGCATTTTGTAAATCCTTATCTTCTCGGCGATTATATCTATATACCCATCCGGAATCATGGCCGGCTGGTCGGTTTCTATGGTGCAATCGGTCTTATATTCTTCTTTGGACGAAGGGGCCGGCATTCCGGTTTCCACGCCGAGTTCCTCCATGGCCTCCTGGAGAATCTTCTGGTAGGTTTCATACCCCATATCCATGATGAATCCGCTCTGTTCCGCCCCGAGAAGATTGCCAGCCCCCCTTATGTCCAAATCCTGCATGGCAATGTTGAATCCGCTGCCGAGGTCGGAGAACTCCTCTATCGCCTTCAGCCTCCGGCGGGCGTCGTCCGTCACCGTGGCGAGGGGAGGAACTATCAGGTAGCAAAAAGCCTTGCGGTTGGACCTTCCTACCCTTCCCCTGAGTTGGTGCAGGTCGGATAGTCCTATGTTCTGGGCCTGGTTTATTATTATGGTGTTCACGTTGGGAATGTCCAGGCCGTTTTCTATGATCGTGGTACACAGCAGCAGGTCGTATTCTCCCTTTATGAAGCCGAGCATGGTGTCTTCCATTTCCTTCGGAGGCATCTGCCCGTGCGCCAGCCCTATTCTCATATCCGGCACGAGACGGTGAAGGATTTCCTTGATGGATTCAAGTTCTTCCACCCTGTTATGCAGGAAAAAGACCTGTCCGCCGCGGTTGAGTTCATAGTCGATGATGCTCTTTATCTCCTCTTGATTGAAGAGGATTATTTCTGTCTGGACAGGTATCCTGTTGGGCGGGGGAGTGTTGATTATAGAAAGGACGCGGGCTCCGAGAAGGGAGAACTGCAGGGTCCTGGGAATAGGGGTGGCCGTGAGGGTGAGGGTGTCCACCGAGAGTTTCATCTGGCGGAGTTTTTCCTTGGCGCTCACGCCGAATTTCTGCTCCTCGTCTATTATGAGAAGACCCAAATCCTTGAATTCGAAATCTTTCCCGAGGATTTTATGGGTTCCTATGATTATATCTATCTTCCCGGAAGCAACCTCTTCCTTTATTTCCTTTATCTGCTTTGCCGTCCTGAGGCGGCTGACATATTCCACTTTTACGGGAAAATCCTTCAGGCGGGCGGAGAATGTCTCATAGTGCTGGAGGGCCAGGACGGTGGTGGGTACAAGGACGGCTACCTGCTTGTTGTCTGTGGCCGCCTTGAACGCCGCCCTTATCGCTATCTCGGTTTTTCCGAAACCCACGTCCCCGCATATAAGCCTGTCCATCGGGCTCCTGTCTTCCATGTCCTCTTTGACGGCCTTCGTAGCCTTTTCCTGGTCGGGAGTGTCCTCGTACATGAAAGAAGATTCCAGCTCGTCCTGAAGATAGGTGTCCGGGGAAAAGGCGAATCCCCTCGAAGCCTTCCTCTTGGCATACAGCCGGATAAGGTCCTTGGCTATATCTTTTATCCTCGATTTAGCCCCGTTCTTAAGGGTCTGCCAGGCTTTCGAGCCAAGCTTGTTTATCTTCGGAGCCTCGCCGTCGCGGGAGCGGAAACGCGATATCTTGTTGAGGGAATGGACTGATATGAAGACAATGTCCCCGTCTTTATATATCAGCTTTACCACCTCGTGCATCCTTCCCTTGTCGTCCTTTATCCTCACAAGACCGCCGAAAACACCTATTCCGTGGTCTATATGAACTATATA